>JAKAWU010000009.1 GCA_021816965.1 Thermoplasmata archaeon
CGAATAGAAAAAATATTAAAGTGTTATTGATAAAGGTCTACCGAACTTGATTGGAGGGGTAGGCGCCCTCTGTGACCCAAAGTCTATACGTGGGGATGACTTCCTGGCCAGGTAAACCTGGCCTCTGTGAAGCTTTCAATGCCCGATGAAATTTCGCACCAGTAGATCGGAGGTCATATGATCATGAATCAAAGGAATCATGGTCATATGTCTGTCTGAAAATCCGCCAGGTCCGGAAGGGAGCAACGGTAATCAGAACTTACGGTGCTTCTGGAGAGCGGGGTTGAGGGAATTGAAGGGCAAACTTCACAGGACGTCAGGCCCGAACCAGGTGTGTTCGGTATTGAGATTCAACATGTTTAAGATAATACAGGACCCAATCTGGGGCCCCATAGAGGTCAAGCCTGAATTTCTCCAGATAATCGATACAAAGGAATTTCAGAGGCTTCACTGGATTGGCCAGCTTGGCCTGTGCCATATGGTTTTTCCAGGTGCCACACATACAAGATTCCAGCATTCCCTTGGAACCATGCACATTGCTGAGAAAATGGGAGAAAAACTCAATTCAAAATACATTGGTGAATTAAAAGCCGCTGCTCTTCTGCATGATATAGGGCATTTTCCATTCAGCCATTCATTCGAGAGTTTTTTCATGGAGAAATATGGGATTTCGCATGAAAGTGCTTCAATGGACATTATAAGTGGCAGGGCAGGATCAGGACAGATCAAGGAGATTATGGAAAAGCACCATATAGACCCGGACACTGTCGTTTCCATACTCGCAAAATCAGGAGAGTTTCCACTTGAAGAGAGAATTGTTAGCGGGCCAATAGATTCCGATGAGATAGATTATCTTGCCAGGGACAGTTATTTTACAGGTGTCAACCTGCTACCATTTGATTTCAGGAGAATTGTTTCAGTCCTGATGACAGATGGTGAAAGTATATTTATCGAACAAAAAGGTATTCCTGCAATTGAATCACTTCTGATATCCAGATTTCTCATGTACAAGTCTGTCTACTTTCACAAGACAGTGAGAATTATTCAAAAAATGGTAAGCAGGGCAGTTGATATGGAATATCCTGAGAAAAGAACTTCTTCAATGAAGGATATTCAATTTCTCGACCTTCTGGAACGTGGAAAGGGTGGAGATATTATCAGAAGTGTGGAGCGAAGAGATCTGGCAAAGCTCATAGCCCAGCATGAGATCAGCAAAGAATCTGAAGAAAAAGCATTCAGAAAAGTAATGAAGGAGAAATTTCCAGAATTTTATATTGATGTAGTTCCTCCCTTCAGTTTCAAAAACGATGACAGAGTCAAGAACAGGATAGAAGTGATGGCACATGGGAAATATCTCGACATACGAACAATTTCTCCGCTTCTTCATTCCCTTTACGGAAGCTTCAACATGAGAAAAATTTTCATCTATGGGGAATCAGGTCAAAAGAAAGAGATAGACAATTTCACTTCAAACTTTTTTTCATCCTGATTGCATTTCTGCTCCCTTCAAGTTCTCCTTCATAAAAGTTCGGAAGTACTTTTACGAAAATATACCCTGCCTTTTCATACATTGCAATGGCGCCCCTGTTATGTTCTCTCACCTCAAGAACCGCTTCTGTAAATCCTCTCTCCTTCATTTTCTGTTCAATGGATGAGAGAAGCCTTATTCCGATACCTTTCCCGCGAAATCCGGGATCAACACATATGCTCTCAATATCCGCCTTCCTATTAGGCATACCAATCGCAATTGAATATCCTGCAGGTTTACCATCATATTCTGCTATAACGGACATTCCTTCACTTTCCATAATTGCAGTCAGAAGCATCTCAACATCATAAGCGTCATGAAGGAATGCCCTGTCTTCCAACAACTTTACTATTTTAATATCTTTTTCAGTTGCATCTCTTATATTCAGCATAATAACAACTCATAAATTGGTAATTACCAAAAATATTTATCCACTCATGAAATAACTCTTCATGATGAAAGAGTACGGATTGCAGGAATCAGTGAAATATGAGCTTGAATCAGGTAAACCGGTGCTGATATTCGACCATGAGAAGAGGGAAGGCGAAACAGACATGGTCTTCGCTTCACAATTCGTAGACTTCAATGCCATAAAAATGCTGAGAAAGGAATCTGGAGGGCTTATTTGTACCACCATAAAGGAATCTCAAGCTAATATTTTAAGCATGCCATTCCTGGAGGAGTTGTATTCAAGATTTCTTCCATATGGAAAAAAGGCAATATATTCAGGAGATATGAAATACGATTCACATTCTTCATTCACATTCACTATCAATTCAAGATCAACTTTTACAGGAATAAGTGACATTGACAGGGCAACAACGATCCATGAATTTGTTCAGTTTATTGAAAATTTGAATAAATATGGAAACCCGGTGGAATCATTCTATGAGAAATTCAGGATTCCAGGACATGTAAGTGTGCTTATTGCTAGGGAAGGGTATTTTGATAAAAGGAGAGGTCACACGGAACTTGCAACATATATTGTTGAATCTGCAGGATTATTTCCATCCGCTACCATAGCAGAGATGCTTGGAGATGATGGAAAATCAATGTCAAGAAATGACGCTGAAAAATATGCTGAAAACCATGACTTAATATTTATAGAGGGGAAAGAAATTATCCGCCAGTGGGCAAATGAAAAAGGTAATGGCAACGGGGGTTTTTGATATCATACATCTTGGGCATATCCACTATCTTGAAGAATCAAAAAAGCAGGGCGACAGGCTCATTGTCGTCATAGCATCTGATGAGAACGCAAGAAAAAATGGAAAGGCACTTTTATTCTCTCAGGAAACAAGAAGAAGAGTTGTGGAAGCCCTTAAGCCAGTTGATGAGGCAATTATTGGTGGAACTGGAAACATCTTTGATACAATATCAAGCGTCCGGCCCGACGTAATAACTCTTGGTTTCGATCAGAAGTTCGATCCTGATGTGATCATAGAGGAATCAAGGAAGAGGGGCGTAAATACAGAAGTATACAGATGCTCTCTATTTGAGCTGGAAACAGAGGAACCCCTTGGCACAAGAAAAATAAGGAAAAAGATACTGGAAATAGATGGAAAATGAAGATCATTGGCATTGCAGACACTACTTTCGCTCGATATGATATGGGCAGATCTGCTGAAGATGAACTGGGAAGGACTGGAACAGGATTCAGGATAATAAAATATACTGTTCCTGGAATAAAGGACCTCCCTGTTGCCTCCCTGATCCTGTTCAAAAGGAATGCGGATGTGGTGATCGCCTGCGGTATGCCAGGCAAAAAGCCTGTGGATAAGATATCGGCCCAGATAGCATCCACGGGACTTATGGAGGTTCAGCTCAAGGTGGAAAAACACATCATTGAGGTGTTCGTCCATGAGGATGAAGCAGAAAATGACACAGAACTTTCATGGCTGTGCGACATGAGGGCGAGGGAACATGCAGTAAATGCATACAATATCCTCTTTTTCCCGGAAAAACTGGCACAGAACAAAGGGAAAGGATTGAGGCAGGGATTTGAGGATGTTGGAAGCACAATGGGAGACGGAAAGGGAAGCACCATAAGACACTAAAAGGTGAGATAAATGAAAATTGGAATAGTTGTTTCAGAATATAACTACGATATAACAATGATGATGTTGCAGAGGGCCACAGAACATGCAGAATTTCTCGGCGCAAAGGTTGAGAAAGTTCTCAAGGTACCGGGTACCTTTGAGATACCACTTGGAGTATTGAAACTGCTGAAGACAGGGAAGATTGATGGTGTTGTTACCCTTGGTGCAGTAATGCAGGGTGAAACAGATCATGACGACATAATAATGCAGAACACCGCGAGAAAGATCATGGACATATCTATTTCTGAAGGTAAGCCTGTGTCTCTTGGCATTTCTGGCCCCGGTGAAACAAGGCTCCAGGCTGAGGCAAGGATTGAAATGGCAAAGGATGCAGTTGAGTCAGTTGTGAAAATGCTTAAAAGAATTGATTCTCTGAATCAATAAGCATTATTTCACAAAATAATCTGTTCAAAGGGTGCAGATTGTTGCTTATCTCTATATTTTCTTCATATAATTCTGCCCTGCCTAAAATCATACTGTTCAATATGGATTATAACTCTGAAAATTTTTCCGGAATCCAAAAATTATTAAGTGAATTGAACTTTTCACCTGAAAATGAGATTCGAATTCAGGCGTGAGATTGCTTTAAGAATCAGGAATATCTCCTATCCTGAACTGGCAGTCATTATTGGGGTAATTCTGAACTCTTTGATGTGGAGCGTTATTTCCCTGCTGAGATATTATTCAATGATGGACAGTGTTTTTGATTCAGGAATAATTTCCCTCACACTGGGATACATTCTTCATTACACAAATATCCCGTACTTAATGTATATGTCAGGCTTTTCACTTGACAGGATCTTATTTTCTCCGCTGATACTGATTGATGGGATACCTGCAATGCTTGTCATTCAGGAAATAACTCTAAGCATTCCTGCCTATATTATATTCAAATTAGCACAAATGAAAATAAAAGATAATATTTCCTCAATGCTGATCTCTTTATCATACCTGATCTATTTTCCACTAGCAGGAGCATTCTATTTTGATTATCATTTTCAATCGTTCTTCATCATGTTTTTTCTGCTTGGAATATACCTGTTTGAAACACGACATTATAAACTATCCACTCTTTCACTTTTTCTTGCAGGCTCGGTCAGGTTCCCTTTCATGGTCTTCCCTTTCCTGTTTGTATTTTTAATTTTTTCAAAGGTCATTCTCAATAAAGGTGAAATTGAAGATAGAGTTAAAAAATTTGCAATCCTGAATACCCTGTTAATGGGTGGAATTTTAATAATTTCTTATTTCCTCGTTTCTGATTCATATTTTTTAAATGTACAAAAAGTACATTCTTCCAGTTCCCTCACAGGATATTTTCATATTCTTGGATATTCCTTCCTTGACTATTTAACACAGAATATTGAAAATAAAATATTAACCATCGTCCTTATTTTTTCGCCATTTCTCTATATTCCAATCAGGAAGTTTAAATGGCTTATATTCACATTTCCATATCTTGCTTTACTGTTTCTCAATAATTATGGCCCTTACATTTACCCGTATTTTAACCATTATATTTATTCAACCCTTTATATCCCATTCCTTTTCCTTCTAATTCTGGATAATATCAAATTGCCTGAACAGAATAATGAAATTTTTGAACAGAAAAAGAGTTCAATAAAAAAAATATTTTATATTTTAACATAAGCGAGTGGGAATTCCCCTTTCGCAAGAGAGGGGGTGAAAGCGAGCGAAATGTTTATGCTATATGGATTATTACCATAACTATGCCCTACGAACTGGATAAAGGTGCGCATTCAGTACATTCATTATCCTACCACTTCATCCAGGTCGTGAAATACAGGAAGAAAGTATTCATCAATGATGCCATTGTGGATCTTCTTAAGACAAAGACAAGGGAAATTGCTGAAACGTTCAATGTTGATGTACTTGAGATAGAATGCGATAAAGATCACTTCCACATGCTTTTCAAAGCTTCACCGTTACTCAACATACCGCAGTTCATCAATGCTGTAAAGACAATAACATCAAGGGAAATACAGCGAAGATTTCCCGATGTTAAGAGAGAACTGTGGAAAGGGAAATTCTGGGCACCCTCATACTTTCTTGCAACATCAGGGCAGGTTACGCTTGATGTCATGAAAAGATATGTGGATTCTCAGGAGGTAAAACGCAATGAGAACCTTTAGGTTCAGGATATATCCGTCGGATGCGCAGATCGGCATCCTGAACTCCACCCTCGATCTCTGCCGTGAATTCTACAACGCAATGCTTCAGCAGCGGATATACGCTTACAGATCCGGAAAAAAGGTAAACTACTTTTCACAGCAGGACGAAATACCTGAGATAAAGAATGCATTTCCGGAATACCGAAGCATCCACTCGCTTGTCGTACAGGACGTTGCAAGGAGACTGGATAAGGCATACGACAACTTCTTCAGAAGGATAAAAGAGAAAAAGAACGGGAAAAGCACAAAGGTGGGATTTCCAAGATTCAAATCCGGGGACAGGTATAATTCCATCACATACACGCAGTCTGGATTCAGGATACTGGACAACGGTCATGTGTGGTTATCAAAGATCGGTAAAGTGAGGATGTTCATGCACCGATCCGTCACGGGAGAGATCAGGACGCTTTCAATAAAGCGTGATTCCGTGGGGGACTGGTTCATATCCATCACTACGGATCAATACATGGGTGGTGGAACCGAAGCATGGGGAGAGAGGAACGAGGAAGAGCCCTATGTCAATTCCCCTGAGTTCACAAATCCTGCAGGTATAGATCTCGGTCTCAAGGCACTGATCACAACAAGCGGCGGAGAGCAGATCGAGCCCCCCCGTTTCCTGAGAAAATCGGAGAGGATACTCAAGAAAGCGCAGAGGAATCTGTCCAGAAAAAAGAAAGGATCTGGAAAGCGGAAGAAGGCAGAGAAAAGGGTCGCCATAATCGACCGGAAGATTGCGAGGCAGAGGGATGATTTCACACATAAGCTCTCCAATAAGCTTGTCAATGAACATGATCTGATTGCGCTTGAGGATCTGAACATTGCAGGAATGGTGAAGAATCACCACCTGTCAAAGAGTATAGAGGATGCATCATGGAACAGGATCATCCAGTATACAACGTACAAGGCTGAAAGTGCTGGTGCTGTTGTTGTACTGGTAGATCCCATGCATACGTCACAGAAATGCTCAAGGTGCAGCAACATAAAGCATGATCTGAAACTATCGGATCGCATATATCATTGCGATATCTGTAAGCATACAATGGATAGGGACCTGAACGCCGCAATAAATATCCGGAGTGCCGGATTGATCGCTGTAGGGAGGGGCACTCCCGAATTCACGCCCGTGGAGATCAGATCAATACCCGCGAGGGCAAATCAGGTCGTTGAAACGGGAAGCTCCCTGCGTTAGCTGGGGGAGGATGTCACAGTCGCAGTTTAGAAAAAGAAGAGGGCCGGTTGTATTTTTTATTATAATAATCCTCACTGCCGTAGTATTCCAGCCTTACAGCCCCCTCAACAGTTACAGCCCCAATAAATTTAACATGAATATCTATCCTCCAAGCATGGCTAATTTTGAAGACTACGTCAAGGTGGTTAACCTCATACCACAGAATGATCCATATGTTCTGTACCAGGGCAATCTTCCTTATGTGGATGTTCACGATCCTGCCCTCTCCTGTCTTGATGCTTATAGGCTCATAGAGCAATCATCAAATTACAGTGAGATCATGCTCATGAACGGTTCAATTTCAAGCAGGGTTGATTATGTTATTGGTTATTTATATGGAAACCAATTATCCTTTAATTTTTCAAATGCAATAAGCAAATATTACTCAAGCGGTTCCTATGGAGTTGAAGCTTTCCTTGGTGGATTTTTGCTTCTTGCAAAAAATTATACAAAACCGCCTGTTTATCTTTCGCAGGTACCGGTACAAAATTCAAATATATCTATTTTTAACAGTACTGTTTCAGATCTTACAATTCCAAAACTCACTCCAGGAATATATAATTTCAATTTTTCCACAAATACATCTGCCTCATTGATAAATATCATAAATTTTAACACATGCAATGGGATAGATGTGAATTTTTCAGTGTTGAGTGAAAAGATTTATCACGGGAAAAATCTGAACTATGTAAACGTCACTGTGAATGTGGAATCATTCGTCATTGAGGGATATGCTCTTTTCAATTCAACATATAATCTGAAATTTCAAAACGTCTCTATTTTCGGTCCTTATTACCATAACTGAATCACTAGAAGAATTAATAAAATTCATTTCAACCTTACGGAATGATTGCATAAAAAAATATATATTATCTTTATAATTACAGAAATATGCAGAATGGTGATAGCCATGATATACGAAATGACGTTGAGGATAACAGATCCATTCTCAAGAAAATCCAATTTTTAGTCCCTGGTTTTTCTGGTTACAGGCAGAAGGAAGATATCAGGATTGCAGATCAACTACTCAGGTCACAGGTGTCAGGAATATTCCATAATTGTATAGATATTATGTTAAATATGAGACAGAGTTTAAGCCAGTGTTTTAAAATGTCAAATTTTATGGGGCTTGCAGATCTTATTTCCATATTGCAGTCAACGGATGGAGACATTCTGCATGCTGAACAGGGCTATTCAGGATTTGCTGCACCTATTAAAATTAATGAATCAAATCTCGACAGAATATACGACTTTGATTTTTCTTTTATAAACTCCGGGCAAGAAATAGGCAATCTACTTGAAACAATCACGGATCCCTGCTCCATGGATGATCAGGAACTTTCATCTCTTCTGGCTAAATCAAAATCCCTTGTTCTACAGTGCAGGGAATCATGGTCTCATAGATTGGAAGAAATAGAGAAAATCAGGGTGAAGTAATATGTTTGGCAAGAAATCGGATAAAATCCCCTATAAGGGGGGAAGTGTTGGTGGATCAATTACCATTGCATGGGAGACACAGTTTAAGGAAAACAATGCAATGTGGAAGGTTCCAAGGCTGATCAGATTAAATGATAATATTGTGGTCAGGGAAGATGAGACTGCCGTGTTTTTCAGGGATGGCAAAGTGCTCACATATTTCGACAAGGCTGGAAGATACGCACTTACAGATTTCAACGCCCCGGTTGTTGGAGAGTTGTTGAAATTTTTTACAGGTGTGCAACAGCAGGCTGAAGTCTATTACATCCAGAAGAGAATAATGGATGGAAAATATGGAAGCCAGAGCCCTTACCAGTTCATGGACCCAACCTTTGGAATCGTCAATCTCAGGGTATTTGGACAATACAGATGGCAGATTACCGATCCTTCACTTTTTATAAATCAGTTTGTTGGCACATTCAATGCTGCGACTTCAGGTGACGTGGAATCAAGGTTGAGGGATCAGGTCGTGGTATTGATCTACAATGTTCTTGGAAAAATGAAAGAAACTGGTACAAAAATCACTGATATTCCTTCAAATCTATTGAATATTGAACAGGCAACCCTTGGCCTTGCCACACAGAATTTCCAGCAGTACGGAATAGAGATCTCAAAGCTTCAGGGAATCAATATATCCCTTCCAGAAGAAGTCCAGAAAGCCATAGATACCAGATCTGAAATGTCTGTCCTTGGAGTGAATTATCTCCAGTATCAGGCAGGTCAGGCAATGGTTGATGCCTCAAAGAATCAGGGAGGAATGGCAGGTCTGGGTGCTGGACTTGGTGTAGGCATGGGAGCAGGAGCTGGAATGGGATACGCAATGTCAGGAGGAATTGCAGGTCAGTGGCAAACACAGAATACTCCATGTCCAAAATGCGGAACACTGGTCCCTGCTGGTTCCAGATTCTGTCCATCATGTGGGAATGACATGAACAGAGTGCAGGAAAAACCAAAGCAAGCCTCTGTCAAGTGCCCTAAATGTGGTTCTGATGTCCCGGAAGGGAGCAAGTTCTGCCCTAACTGTGGAGAGCATATCCAGCAGAACTCCAGTGCTAAATGCCAGAAGTGCGGCACAGAATCACCTTCTGGAACAAAGTTTTGCCCAAATTGTGGAGAAAAATTGTAGGTGAAAAATATGTTTTGTGTAAAATGTGGAACTGAACTACCGGATGACGCGGTCTTTTGCTCTAAGTGTGGATACAGGATGGCTCCTACTGCAGGGAATGCTGCAGGACACAGCAGTCCCCAGAATTCAGGAGTTTCTCAAAGAGAGACCATTGCGGGTTCAGGTGTTACGGAATTGAAATGCCCTGGATGCGGGGCCCCAATAAAGCCTCAGCAGGGTGAAACAGTAATGACCTGCGAATATTGCGGGAGCAGTGTCAGTTTGGGGAATCTGGGATGGCAGAATGTCTCTAAGCATTCTATGCTCTCCATATCAATTGATGATACTGAAAAATTGAATCTCATTGTAAGAAAACACATGGATCACGGGCTTATGGAAAGACATTCTTTTGAGGAATCTAAGGAAGAGAGTTCAGAATTATCATATGTACCATACTGGATCGTTCCTGTCAGTGCCACGTCCAGCTATAAATATCTGGATATGGGTGCTGAGATGGGAAACCTTGCACTTGATGCAGCAATGATTGGGGCAGCAGAGGAGATGGGTGGAAGAGGAAGAGGAATGGGTTCAGGCATGATGGATGGCATGTTTATTGGAGGAATGGTTGGTGGTGGAATGGGTGGAAATAACGCCATAAGGGGAGGCACATTCTCACATAATTATGAATGCCCTGTTGTGTCTATTAAGGGAAGGGAGCACCTTCAGCCCATCTCATACTCATTTGATCTGGATCACAGGTCCCAGTTTGACAGGACAAAGATCATTAACAGTATTAAGATTCTAAACGGAGACATAGACGAAAACACCGCAAGGAACATGGCTCAGTCATTCACCAACCAGGAACAGGAAAAGGCCATAAGGGCAAAGCACCACCATATACAGTCCCTGAACACTCAGAGCCAGCCTGGAACTCCTGAACTCCTTCATGTTCCAGTATGGATAACAAAGTATACGGGGAAGAAGAAATCCTATACCTTCGTAATTGACGCATCCAATGGCGGAATCATAAAATCAGAAGAAATAAAACATTAAAAATTCATTTTTTCATTTTCATTTCTGTCGAATATGTTTAGATAGTATTTGCTTATGTATGTATTGTATGGCCAGAACTGTTATGAAAATCCCTCCATCGCTCTGCCTGAAGTGCAGGGGAGCATCCATGCTCTGTGGGTTATCTTACTGTCCTATTCAGGTCAAACTTTCCGTAAAATCAAAATCAGATCAGTTCAGGGGAAAGTCATTCTCAGGTTCATCCCCGCCTGGAATTTTTGTTGGAAGATATGGGTATCCCAATATCAAGATGTATCCTTCTGCTCCACCTGAGCATGGTGATACGGGAAGGTATGAGGAACCGTCAGAATGGATAGGTTTGCCAATGGAACAGTTTCTTTCAATGAGATTGTCAATGGCAAGGGGAAGTGTTTCGGTGAAGGTATCTGATGCTGTTTCCCCTGAACGTCTTTTTCAGGAAATACAGGCAATGGCTTTATCCGGGAAATCTGTGGATATAGAGATGGATTTTGAGAAACCTCTCGCAGGTGGGGATGCTCTTCTTGATGAACACGTGCCTCCCATGGGCCCTTCGGCGCCATTGAAAAAGATCAATATAGGAAATTCTGCACCTAAGAGAAGTGTTGACAGAGTTCACAGCGATACTGACATGAAAGCCATGGATGCCATGGAATACCTGTACAGATCAGGAATAGATGTGTATGAAATATCCAAGATAATGAGCGTCGGGGCCATAGGTAATGGAAATGCGAGGAAAGCTGTTCCAACCAGATGGTCTATCACTGCTGCGGACAAGAACGTTTCAGATATATTAGTTGAAAAAGTAAAGGACCTTCCCCAGATAGACAAGTATTATGCTTATGTTAGAAAAACTCCAGGGAATCTCTTCATGGGAATACTTGTGCCATGGGTCTGGATATACGAATGGGGTGAAGCATGGTTTCCTGGAAGCACGTGGAATCAGTGGAGCCATGAGCCCTATGTGGAAATCGATAATGAGGACTATTACGGCAGGAAAACATATCCTGACATTGGAGGATGTTACTACTCCACAAGGCTTGCAGTTGCAGAAAAATATATGGAGATGAAGAGAGGCGGAGGGGCCATTACATGGAGGGAAATTTATCCCGGATTCAACCTTCCTGTTGGTGTCTGGTATGTGAGAGAAAACATGAGGGAATTGTTCAGAATCAAGCCTGAAATATTTGACACTCTGGATGATGCTATTAAATACATATCTCAGTTTATGGTTGTGAACCCTGACAAATGGAAGGAAAACTCAAAAGTGATACCCTCTGTCAAATACGATAACCTTTACAGGTTCATGTGATAGAGTCAATCACAATTATAGATGACCCCATTGGGAGGGATTAGATGAAAATCATAGAATATATGGCTTCAACTGCTCTTGGAAAATCGGGAATGAAGGAATTGAATTACACACTCAATCCATATTCTGGATGTTTCCATGGATGTGTTTACTGTTATGCCATAGATATGACTGGTAAAAAGGATGCTGCTGAAAACTGGGGAGATGTTGTTTATGTGAAGACAAATCTCATAGAACTTCTCCGGAAGGAAATAATAGGGAAAAAACGTGGAATGGTAGGTATTTCGAGCATAACTGATCCATACCAGGCTATAGAATCCAAATACAGGTTAACAAGAAATGCCATAGAAATTCTACTTAAGAATGGATTCAGAATAACTGTACAGACAAAATCTCCACTTGTGGTCAGGGATATTGATATCTTTTCAAGATACAGGTCATACTGTGATGTCGGAATGACAATCACAACCATGGACAGAAATACTGCCCTCACCATTGAGCCTCATGCACCGTCTCCCGAAGCAAGATCAGTTGCACTGCGAAAACTTGCAGATGAAAAGATTAAGATATGGATATTTGCGGGCCCCATCATAAGAGGTATAAACGACTCGCAGGACAGCATTGAAAAAATTTTCAGGCTTGCATCAAGCACAGGTGCAAGAATAATATTTGACACTTATGTTCCATACAGGGGCGCATCTACACTTATGCAAAAAACTGTGAATGGGGCAGGAAAATCCAATGCGTATTATGCAGACAGGATATGGGCAGGCGTTATCAGGGATACTTTTGAAAAATTCAGTGAAGAGTATTCCGTCAGGGTGAATGGCGAGGATGAGGAATGGCTTGTGGAGTACCAGAATGATTTCAGGACATTCACCTGATAATGAAATAAGATAAAATTTTGGATAACAATTTAAGCCTTGACCACATGATAATTCATGGCTATCACAACATTCAATCCTTTCAATGGAAAAGAGATAAAAAGTTATGAAGAACACGATGAAGAAACAGTGAGGAACATTTTTAATTCAGTATCCAGAGAACAGGAAACTTGGAAAAAAAGCATAGATGAACGAATAAATTTTATCATGAAGGAAGTTGTCCCCAGATTCAGGAAAGGGAGGGAGTCTCTGGCACTCATCATGTCTTCAGAAATGGGAAAGCCCATAACACAGAGCAGGGCAGAGATTGACAAATGCATATCAACAATGGAGTTTTTCTGTAGAGAGGGAAAAAAACTCCTATCAGACAACATTATTGAAACAGAGGCAAGAAAGAGCTTTGTGAGATTTGAACCTCTTGGGACCATATTTCTTGTAATGCCATGGAATTTTCCACTCTGGCAGGCCATGAGGGCAGCCATACCTGCAATGATTGCAGGCAACGGAATCGTACTCAAGCATGCATCCATTGTAACAGGAAGTGCTCTGAAGATGGAAGAACTTTTCAACACACCACTTTTCAGGGTTATACTTGTTCAGGGCTCAAAGGCACTATCTGCAATTAAATTTTCTGACGGAGTTTCATTCACAGGTTCTGAGCAGGCTGGAATTGCTATTGCTTCGGAGGCTGGAAAGAACCTTAAAAAATCTGTTTTGGAACTGGGAGGCTCTGATCCATTTATTGTACTTGAGGATGCAAATCTTGAGGAGACAGCAAAACAGAGCACTTTTGCAAGACTACAGAACAATGGACAGAGTTGCATAGCATCCAAGAGATTCATTGTAAGCAAAAAAATAGTTGATGCATTTTCCGAATTGATGGCTGAAAACTTCCAAAAAGTCGTTATGGGCGATCAGCTTGAAGAGAAGACATACCTTGGGCCCCTCTCTTCTAATTCACAGGCAGAAACCGTAAAAAAACAGGTTCATGAACTTGAAAAAATTGGAAAGGTTGAGACTTATGGAAAACAGTCAGGCAACATGGTCCCGCCTACTATTGTGAAGACAGAATCCCCATTCCTTGAGGAGGTTTTTGGGCCTGTGGCCATATTCAAGACTTTCAACTCTATGGAAGAAGCTGGAAGGCTTGCAAATGAAACAGATTTTGGACTTGGTGCATCCATCTGGGGAAGTGTGGAAAAATCAGAGGAGCTTATACCATATGTAAAGTCAGGAATGGTCTTTGTGAACAGAGTTGTTGCATCTGATCCAAGGCTTCCCTTTGGTGGAATTAAAAGGAGTGGCTATGGAAGGGAACTTTCCAGATTTGGCATTCTAGAATTCACCAATATCAGGACAGTTTGGATTCAGGACAGGCCATGATTCATTTTGAGCAATTATGCCAATTTTTAACCAATATTTATAAAATCCAATATGTTATACTATCATGAAAGGCAGCGATCTTTTTACACGAGCACTCCTGCATGAAGGAGTTTCACACATCTTTGGCCTCCCGGGAGAAGAGAATATAGACCTTCTCGATTCAATATCCCGGACAGAGATTGAATTCATTCTCACAAGGCATGAACAGGGTGCAGCGTTCATGGCTGACGCATATGGAAGGGTGAAGAAGGTTCCAGGGGTCTGTTTATCCACTCTGGGGCCCGGAGCCACTAATCTTCTTACTGGCGTTGCCAACGCCCACCTGGACAGGGTTCCTCTTGTAGCCATAACTGCACAGGCATCAAGAGACCGCCTCCATAAGGAATCCCATCAGAATGTTGATACTGTTGCCCTATTCTCCGGAATAACTAAGTATAACAGATCAATAATTGTTCCGGACAGCATTCCCGAGATTGTAAGGAAAGCTTTCAGTTCATCCATGAAGGAACAGCCCGGAGCATCTCATATACAGCTTCCTGAGGATATAGGCACAATGGAAATGGAAGAATTAAGGATGATACCCATACCTGAAGAGGCCATATATGAAGCAAATGGAGACATTGTGAACAGGGCTGCAGATGTCATAAATGGTAGCAAAAATCCTATCATACTGGCTGGAAACGGAGTGATCAGGTCCTCATCATGGGATAATGTTTCCAAATTCATACATCAAAGCGGCATCCCGATAGTAAGCACTTTCATGGCAAAGGGCATAGTACCATATGATGATCCTCATAATCTTTACATTGTTGGAGGAAGACCCTTCCCAAAAGAATTGAGGCCACTTATAAATTCGGATCTGGTGATTGCAATCGGTTTTGATATGGTGGAGTATGATCCTGTGATCTGGAATAACGATTCCTCAAGAAAGGTCATAAATATAGCGACGACTGTTGCAGAAACTGATGAACACTTTCCAGTAGAATTTGATCTGGTTGGAAATATAGGAATAACATTAGAATTGCTATGCAAAAAAGTACACAAAAGGAAAATTTCAGATGAATTCATTGAAATAAGGAACAGAAGGAGGGCATTCCTTGATTCAGAAGGAAAGGGAAAAGAAATTATTCCAAAATCGGTTATTAAGACACTTTCAGAAAACAACGGGAAAAACACTCTGGTGATTTCTGATGTGGGGTTGCATAAAATCTGGATGAGCAGATACTACCAGCCAAGATTCCCTGACAGGACAATAATATACAATGGTTTTGCATCCATGGGCGGTTCCCTGCCCGGGGCTATAGGGGCCCTCAAGGCAAACAGCGAACTGGAAGTGGTGTCTGTGATGGGCGATGGAGGATTCCTGATGAATTCTCAGGAACTCGAAACGGCTTACAGGCTCGGGCTTTCATTCACTGTTGTTGTATTCAACGATCACACATACAGCCTTATAGAGAAGCATCAGGAGGACTCAGGACTGCCTCCAAAGTATATTCATTTCACGAATCCTGACTTTGAGATGCTTGCAAAAAGTTTCCACTGCAATTATTACAGTGCACAGGATAACATGGAATTTCTCAAGGCGTTCACAGATTCAAGAAAAAATGACAGGGTCAATTTAATCGAGATAAAGTTGAATGAAAGCTGATATTATGATTGAAACATATGTTTTGGAAAATACGTATTCATATAACCAGTCACTTTTCCAATTCTTTTGATCAATCTTTCCTGTGAAACAGTTCTCAATTGGAACAAATCTACTACTGATCATTTAGCTGACATCCTCTGCACCCTGAAGGTCGGAGATTTCTTGATCAGAAGAATGTAATTGGAGCCATAACCTTCAGTGGCAGAACACCAATTTCATTGCTGTTTAAAATGACACAATGTCTGGTTTTTGTGATCTCAGATCCAATTGTAGGAGAAAGATTCACCAGCCAATTTATTGCTTGTTTCAATATAATAACTCAACCACAAAATCTTGGGAATCAAATGAAATAATGGACTTTGGGTCGCCTACATGTTCATAATATTTTATCAGTTAGGCTGCTTTTTTCTTCACTTCTCTTTTTATGTCATTCACATCTTTCTTTCTGACTGATTCTTCCAGAAACTCTGATTTATTTTTCTTTGTCTTAAGTATTTCTGATATTTCTCCATGCAGGGTAATATTGAGTCTCTGAGTTGGCACAAATATATATGTGCTTCAATTGTACATATTTTTAAAAGCTCACCACACGAATGTTATTGCATTTTTAAAATATGTATGAAACCAAATACACTGTTGATATTTCGCTAAACAAACTTCAGCATTGACTTTTTAAAAACCAAATAATATTAAAACATGCGTCTTCATGCAAAAAAACGGAAACATATTGCTGGCTATTATCAAATCAAGTGAGATTGTTGATACAAAAATAATTAAATATCTATCAACATCGGTTGATCGTAATGGATAATGTTAAACTGGTCGCAATTTCATCGGCCATAAGGGGTCTTGGCTTTTCTTCAATCTGGATTTACAGTTCGATTTATATGTACGGAATACTCGGAGTCCCAACATTCTTTATCTCACTGGTTTTTATGGTTGGTGGAACAATTTCTTCCTTTGCAATGTATGCAGGTGGAAAGCTTGGCGACATCATGGGGCACAAACTCGTATATTCATTATTCCTGCTGGTAATTTCAGCGGTCAGCCTGCTGTATTCATTCGACAGGAATGTGATTGTGTCTGCAGTATTTTATCCGGTGGTTTTTGGAATCATACTGATTCTCAACGGTATGCAATCGCCGTCTTCCAATGCACTTGTATCCAGATCAAGCAATGTACAGCTTAAGGGTTTTTCAATCCTCAGGGTTGGCGGTAATCTTGGATGGGGATTGGGGCCCGCAATAGGAGGCTTTCTTCTTTCATTCTATGGCTTCGGCTACCTGTTCCTATTTTTCACATTCACCTCATTTCTTTCTTTTCTGGTATCTCTGCTGGTCAGGGAAGTTGCAGTGAAAACTCCAGAAAGGAAGTCTAATTTCAGGACAAGCAACCTTGCCCTGATCCTCCTTTCCTTTTCAGGGATGTTCCTTTTCATGGTACAGGCACAGGAGACAATTTCGTTATCCATCTATTCCAATACCATATTTTCAGGTACATTCTATGAGATAGGCATAGTCTATATGACAAATGGAATTCTCGTAATACTGACACAGCCCATATTCTACAAGATTTCATCGAAAATAGGGGAATACTCTTCTCTTGTCATTGGGGGCATCGTATACACATTTGGTTTTTTCACATATGGATTTGATTTCAACCTTTCACAGATGATCATATCCACCGCAATTCTCACAATGGGAGAAAACCTTGCATTTCCATCCGGATACTCAATCGTTGCTTCTATTTCAAGGAAGAACAGGATTGGAACTAACATGGGAATATACAATGCATTCATATCCATGGGCAGGGCAACAGGCCCCCTCCTTGGGGGATATTTCATTCCACTGGTTACCAATCATGTCCTCTTCTGGTTTTATGTGACTTTTCCAGGTTTAATTTCAACAGTCATTTTGCTGCTTGCATATAACATTATCCGGGAATACAGGAAAAGATTTACTCTGGCAGAACAGGCCATTGCAGGATAAATATATGGAATTATTTTTGAAGGAGTTTAACCTTCGCGTTATTTAATTTGCATATAGCTCGAATCACACCTAAGTGGGTGATTGCCTGTGGGAAATTTCCGATTGGTTCGTGTGTTTCCACATCCACTTCCTCAGAAAACAGATGAAGGTGGTTTCCGTAACCAACAAGTTTATTCAGTACTTTCTCAGCTTCATCCAGGTCTCCTATCTCTGTTAGGTATTCAACGTACCAGAATGACATCAGAAGGAATGCATTGTCTTTGCACGACAGGCCATCATCATTACTGTATCTCCTGAAAAGGTATCCATCGCTCATGAGTTCATCTTTTATTCTTTCCACTGTTTTAATCGCAATGGAATCATCCGGTGGAATAAATCCTGTAAGTGGAATCCTGATCAGGGAGCTGTCCACATCCTCTGAGCCATAATACTGTGTAAAGGAACCTGTTTTCCAGTCAATTCCATTATCCATGATATTCTTCTTTATGATATCCCTGATCTTTTCCCAGTTTTCATAATTTCCATTGAACCCTAGCAACCTGCCAAGTTTTATGGCTCTGTCATACCCGAGCCAGCACATTATCTTGGAATATGTATAATGTCTTGGTTCTGTCCTGAATTCCCATATGCTTGAATCTGGAATATTCCATACATGCTCTATTTTCTCGAGCATTTCTACAACAAAATCCCACATGTATGAATTCACTATGCCACCTATTTCTGCAAGGTTGTAAATGGCATTGATAATCGATCCATATACATCCAACTGGAATTGATCTGAGGCAAGGTTTCCCATCCTCACAGGTGGAGAGTTCAAGTATCCACTGTAGTCTATGGATTTTTCCTTCAATTCGGAATTTCTGTCGACACCATAGAGCACCTTGATATCGCCCTGTGATTCGATAATATCCATCATGTCATAGAGATAGTTGGTTGACACATCTTTGAAGCCCATCATTGCAAGTGACTGTATTACATAAGATGTATCCCTGACCCATGAAAACCTGTAATCCCAGTTCCTCTCTCCCCCAATGCATTCTGGCAGGCTTGATGTGGGTGCTGCTACCATCATTCCCGATGGATCATGGAATAATGATCTCAAAGTCAATGCCGACCTGAGGGCCACATCCTTCATGTATCCGTTATATGTGCTTTTAGAAGAGAATTCTTTCCAGTATTGAGCAGTCTCTTTGAGCCTCAATTCACATTTGTAATTCTCTATGGTATCATCTTCCCGCATTCCATAAGAAATCACCAAGAATATTTTTTCTCCCTTTTCAGTTTTCATATATCCTAACCCGTTGCTGTCTTTCCAGGCAATATCTATCGAACTGAACAGACCAACTGTTCTCCCGTTCTTGTTGAAAATTGCTTTTCTTGGACCAGGGCTGAATCTAATGGGGGAAAGCATATAATCAAGGGTAGGACGAAATTTTATTTCAATTTCACATGTTTCATACGTTTCTATTATCCTGTGGAATTCTGGAAAATTTATGCTCGAATAGTTTGTAACAGGCATGAAATCTTTCATTGAGCATATTTTTTTATTCCCTGAAAAAAATTCTGTAATAAGTACCATTGTATCCTTTTCATAATGCTGGCTTGCATGGACGTCTTTATGATTCTTCAGTTCAATATGAAAAGAACCACCTTTTTCACAATCAAGAATAGAATCAAAAATCGGATCTGAAGAAAAATTAGGGAGGCAAAGCCAGTCTACTGTCCCATCCATTCCCACCAAAGCTGCACTTCTGTTATTAGCGACAATTCCATGATTCTTTATTTTTACATATCCATTTTCCTTTATTTCACCAAATTTAATACGCTCCGGCATAATTTTTTATGCTCTCATGCATTATAAAAATTTTCTTATTTTTCCTTATTTTAGAATGCACAATGCAAAAATATTTTTATAATCTAATGATTACGGGAAGACCCGGCTTAGCTCAGTTGGTAGAGCGACGGACTGTAGAGGGTAGTACGGTGTGTATAATCCGCCGTAATCCGTAGGTCTCTGGTTCAAATCCGGAAGCCGGGATTTTTCTTTTTGAAGGGGGGCCCCTTACCCGGAATAGTGATAAAAGTGGGCACAGTTATGGTATGAGGGAATCCATTTATCAATCTCATGTTTTCAATTATACTGAAACTTCCCAAGGAAAGATGGTTTCTGGAAACAGGAAGACAATTCGGGGAAACACGACAGATGGTTATGGGTTATGATGTTACATGGTTCAATGAATACATGCCTGTGTGCACGGGAATGTCAGCAACAATACCTTTCCTGCAGGGAGAGGTAGTTGAAAGTGCCTGATTATTGATATTTCATATAGACTCTGTTGTTTTGAAGCATAGTAATAACTGAATACAAATATCTTTCATAGGATTTCAATCAATTATGCGAGAATTTCTCCCGCAAAGGAAGAGGAATATTAAAATTGTATAATCTGTTTCTTTTGTGATGAAATCGTTTTGATTTTAAAACTTAAAGTTGGAAAAAATTGATATGTAATAATCCCAAAGGCCATAAGAGAAGCTGCAGGAGTGGAGGAAGGGGATGAATTGATTGTTACACTGAATGATGGAATAACACTGACACCTGCTAAGAGATTCAACAGGGAGGCCTTTGAAAAAGCAGCCGAGAAACATAGAAGAACAATTTTCTCTCTCAGGGATGCAACATATCCTGTATCTCACGAAGTTTCAAATTATTCAATGGAGGATGAATCTGACTAACCTGTTCATCGATACCAATCTCCTGGTTTATCTGATGTGAGCGTGAAGACCCCTTGACCTGGAAAGGTGATGAATGCGAACCTTCTAATAATCCCATTCAATGAATGTTCTGTCCACACCTGAAATGGTAAGGCACTCTCCTGAAGAGTAAGACGGTTAAGTTAGATAGTTCGCAAGAACACATTGGTTACAGCGGCATTTTCTCCATAAGTAGAAGGGATACACGCCTCAAGACCTCTGCTGGAACCAGGCTGTGGAGCAGTGCCCGAAAGGGATAATGAATAGTCTCCTTCCCCTGGCAGGGGAATGTCAATCAGCCAATCGTTGCGGTTCGATGAATCCATGCCCACGGGCATGAGGGAGACCAGCAGCAAGCCACTTCGTCAGGGAGGGGTAGTTGACATGAATACTCCAGGAAAGGATTATGACAAGTATATCTCTTATTATGAAGATCAATTGAGAGACAACAGGTTGTATATTAACATAATTGTGCTTGACGAACTGTTATACATCAGTCAGAGTAAATACAAGATTCCATACGGGGATACCTTTGAATTCATTGAGTCAATGATTCTACCTTTTGTTAATATGATTCCACTGGATCAGGAAGATTACGGAATATTCGCTTTCAGGAAATCAATTCTCTTTTTTGCAATTTCATAATATTCAGTATTTTTTTCAATACCTATGGAGTTCCTTTTAAGTGACTCTGCTACAACAGAGGTTGTTCCGCTGCCAAGAAACGGATCTAAAATCGTGTCACCTTCTTTTGAGGAAGATAAGATTATCCTTTCAAGGAGGGCAATTGGTTTCTGTGTCGGGTGCTCACCAAATTCTTTTTCTTTTTTTGGAGTTAAAGGTATTTCCCAGACATTTCTCATCTGTTTCCCATTATTCATTCTCTTCATTTCTTCATAATTGAAGATCCATCTCTCTCTTGAATCATTTTTCACACTCCATATGAGATGTTCAGTGCTTTCAGTGAACATTCTGCAGGTAATATTCGGCTGGGCATTTGGTTTGAACCATACTATACTGTTATTTATCTTCACATTCAGGTGCTGGAGGATGAAACCTATCTGGTATATATTGTGAAATGACCCACTCACCCAGAAACTTCCTCCACTTTTCAGGGTTCTGAGCGATTCGGATATCCAGTCAAGATTAAACTTAAAAAGATCATCTTTCTTGAAAATATCCCATGTTTCCTGTAAGGTGATGTGTTTGCTGTATTTCCATCCCAGCCCATTTTTCTTTGCCAGCCCATAGGGTGGATCAGCATATATAATATCAACTGAGGAATCTGGGATTTCTTTCAATATTTCCAGGCAATCGCCAAGATAAAGTTCATGATTCATTTTTCATGCTCCGGATTTAATTTGTATCTCATGCTTTGATATAAAGGGTTTCTCATTGGGGATATAAGTAATTACTGAACAAATGACTGAAGAGAAATCGCACATAAAATTACACTAATTGTAAAATCTCTGATATTTCCGTGATTTTTTTATCATAAACTTTAATATCTCTCTCAATGCCGTGAGTCACCAGTATTGCTTTCATTCCCATTTTCATGGCTGGAATCATGTCATTAACTGAATCACCAACAACAATGGTATTGTCTTTTCCTGTTTTCATCCTGCTTAGAGCCAGTTCATAAGGTTCAGTGGACGGTTTTCCATAAATAACATCATCTATTGTGATAATTTTCTCCTGTTCAACCGGAAGAAGGGAAACGAATGATCTTCTTGACGATGTGACAATCATCCATTGTACTTTTGTTTCATCCAGTTTGTTCAACGTTGGCCAGACATCTTCAAAGAATGCATTGGCATGTATCTTTTCCCTGAATATCTCCTCCTCATCATGTTCTATTTTTTCAGGTGTATTACAGAAATAGGATGCTAGCACAAGTCCCGGAATACCAATCAATGGTTTGATTTCTTCAACATTAACCTGAACATTATTCATTTTGAATGCAGAATACCATGATTCCACCCTAAGGGAAAAGGAATCAAGTAGTGTTCCATCAAGATCAAATATAATACCATTCATTCTTTCAGTATATCTGTCTTCCCTTTATCTTTTTATCTTCCAGAAGAGGATATTCATGTCCTGCACAGACTGAGCATCCTGGATTTATATCGATTCTAATCCTTTCAACAGACATTTTGCCAAATTCAATAAACATAAGATCACCAGATACCTGTTTGCCTGAAAGGAATGATGCAATCATGGAAGTGGACAATACGGACACTCCCTGAGGGGCATAAGGTTCCACACTGTCATAATGGCAGTTCATGGGAATCAGGTTGCGTCCATTTATCATGCATCCAAGACATGAAGTTTTTTCAGGAAATATGAACTTGATCTGTCCCATATCACCATAACTCGCAGTCATTATCCATGGAATTCCTTTTTTCACAGAGTATTCATTTATAAGTTCTCTAGTCCTGATAGAATCAGTTCCATCCAGCACAATATCCGACCCAGAAAGAATTTCTTCAATGTTGTATGAATCAAGGTAAAAATTATAAGAGACAACATTTTTCAATCCATTCAATTCTTCAATTTTATTCCTGCATGTTTCTGCCTTGTTGAATCCCAGATCATTTCTCGAATAGAGGCTCTGTCTTCCAAGATCAGTCTCGGATATGGTGTCACCGTCTATAACGGATATCTGTTCAAATCCCATAGATGACAAAACCTGGGCAGCAAGAAGACCATTTCCCCCACAACCTACAATGCTGATTTTACCTTTCAATCATTTAAAGTAATGAGCAATGAATAAATATAGATTAAGGTTAGCCAACCATGGAAGCAGCAGTCCTGAATGGCATTGGAAAAGAACTGGAAATGGAGGAACGTGAAATTCCCACTCCTGAGGGAAATGAAATACTTATCAAACAGAAGTTCACCGGAATATGCTACAGGGACATCCTTACAAAGGAAGGGTTTTTCCCAAGAGTATCTCTGCCAATGATTCCGGGGCATGAACTATCAGGAACGATTGTGAAAATTGGAGCAGATGTGGAATACTTCAAAGAGGGAGACCGCGTTTCATCCCTGATCTATGTCCCGTGTGGACACTGCGAAAATTGTATTTCTGGGAATGAAAATCTCTGCGCATTCAAGAAAACAATGGGGGAGAATATACAGGGAACTTACAGGGAGTATGTATCGATTAACCAAAGGGCACTTGTGAAGGTTCAACAAGGCGTTCCTGAAGAGCTTGCAACAATTGCAGCATGCGTTACTGGCATGGCAACGCATGCGCTGGATTCAGTGGCAGGAATATCACCAGGTAAGAGGGTATTGATAACAGGTGCGGGAGGTGGAGTGGGTTCACATGCAATCCAGATTGCCAGGGCATATGGTGCGGAGGTTACAGCAGTAACAAGTTCGCAGTGGAAATCTGATGAACTTTACAAACTTGGTGCAGATCATGTGATCATTGCTTCAGATTCCTTTAGCAAAGATCTTAAAGGAATATGGTCAGAAGGTGCAAATATTGTAATGGAAAATACCGGAAGCGCCACATTTAAGGAATCATTCAGGTCACTAGCTTTTGGCGGAAAGATGGTTGTGCCAGGAAACCTTTCTCCAGCATCACCAGAAATTCCTCTCGGAATACTGATCCTTAAGGGGAATACTGTTGCAGGTAGTATTTCTTCCACAAGAAATGACATGGAAAAAGCACTTCTATTATCTCTCAAAGGAAAAATTAAACCAGTGATCTGGGATAAGATTGGTCTGAAAGATGTTAACACAGCATTGAAAAATATAAAGGAAAAAAAGAATGTGGGAAGGGTTCTGATAAAATTCTCATAAATCCTAGATCTGCCACATGGATCCTGCAAACATAAAACTTGCATTATTCATCTGGCTCGAAGTAATGGCAAGGTTTCCGAAAAGGGACACATTGCCTGATATCATGTTTGACTGGGTTGCGGGTGTCATGTTCCCAACGAACTCATTTCCAACATATATTGCAACATAGAAGAACTGTGAAACTATTGGTAGAAGATTAGTCATCACCAGTTTATATTTTCCAGAATTGTTCACATCAAAAAGCTGTGCACTGCTGAAAAATGGAGGGATGATAGCAGAGTAATTTTTATTCGAAGTGGAAATATTAAATCCGCCCATCAGTTCAGAAATTACAATGTTCATAAAAAGTGAAAAGTCACTCATGGGCCAACCATTGTTCTGGAATTGTGTCATATTTGCAGGAATTGTAAAATTGCCTAAAAGGCTGGATTCTGGATTGACAGTAAATTTATTATTCATCACCATCACAGTGGATGGAAGGAATCCGGAATTTGAGCCGTTCACCTTCATCACGGCATACGCTGTACCATTTCCACTTACGATAAGATGAGAGAAATCCACTTCAAGTGATTTGAGATCATTTTCAGTGGTGATATAGACAGACGAGGCTGAAATGACCAGAAAAGTGGCAAGTGCTGCAAAAGCGGTGATAAATATGGTCTTTCCTAACTTCACCATATAAATATAATTAAATCATGATTAATTAATTTTGCCTGTTTATTTTGAAAAAAATAACTGATACACCGTGTATTCGATAAGAACCTTTTTACAGAAATCCTTTATATTTGAGTAACAATTATTGATACATGTCAGGTGAATTGTCAGATAATGTTTCAAATTACGGTGAATTGATGAATAAAGATAAATACGTTATAGAAACAGATAAATTGGCAAAAACTTATCGTGGAGGAATAAAGGCAGTCAAAGGCATAGACATGAAAATACAGAAGGGACAGATCTACGGATTTCTTGGCCCTAATGGGGCTGGCAAAACTACCACAATCAAGATGCTTTCCACGTCAATAAAGCCCACGTCCGGCTCTGCCAGGGTCATGGGTTATGATATTTCAGCCGATTCGATGAAAGTAAGAAAGGAAATTGGTGTAGTCCCTCAGGACCTTACAACTGATGAGGATCTAAAGGGAATTGAAAATCTTGAACTGGTGGCAAGGTTCTATGATGTTCCTCCACGAGAAGCACGAAGAAAGGCGGAAGAACTTCTGGATCTTGTAGATCTCAAGGAATTTGGAGATAAATACGTGGGCACATACTCAGGTGGAATGAGAAAACGCCTCGAACTGATTGTTGGACTCATACATAATCCAAAGGTCCTTTTCCTTGATGAACCAACTCTTGGGCTCGATGTCCAGACAAGAACTAAAATGTGGGAGTATATCAGGAAAGTGAAGGAAGAGTTTGGAATGACCATTGTTCTCACAAGCCATTATTTGGAGGAAGTGGATGAACTTGCGGATATTATCTCAATCATAGATCATGGCCAGATCATTGTTACTGGAACACCTGAAGAGTTAAAGAACAGTCTTCAGGGTGATATAATTGAAGCCACATTTTCTGATTCTACGCAATCAAAAAAATTTGGGGAATACAGCAAAAGCATTGATGTGACATATCCAAGGGATAATGTTGTAAGGATGAAAGTTAAGGATTCTGATCGGGAAGTTCCCCATATTATGAAATATATGTCTGATAACAACCTTTCCCCTATTAGATTCAATATAAGCAAACCATCTCTTGACCAGGTTTTCCTCGATTACACTGGCAGGGAAATCAGGGAGGAGGAAGCAGGAGACACAAGAAAGGTACAAATGAATATGAGGAGATTGAGAAAATGAGCGGCCTACTACCACTTACCGGAAGGGAGCTGAAGAAATGGTACAGAAACATGGTATTTTTCATCACCGGTCTTCTGCAACCTATATTCTGGATTGCATTATTTGGCAGTGCATTTGATATTGCCAAGTTTCTACCTACTGCTGCTTTGAAAAATACCTTTGGAACTACAAGTTACATAACATTCATCATTGGCGGAGTGCTCACGACTACCAGCCTTTTCACGGCAATGTTTTCTGGAACAAGCATCATTTTTGATAGAAGGCTTGGAAATATGGCAAGATTTCTAGTATCACCAATTCACAGAAGTTCCATAGTTTTTGCAAAAGTTCTCTCTACTACAGTCAGGATACTGGTTCAGGCAGTTATTCTCATAGGAGTCGCATTCATAATTCCAAATGGTCTTATTCTTTCCAACGGAATGAGTTTATTTGGCCTTTTCATAATTTCTGCAGCTCTCATAATGGTTGCTTTTTCATTTTCTTCCATATTCAGTATAATTGCAATCAGATTGAAAAGACAGGAAACTATTTTCGGGATAATAAATCTTATAAATCTCCCTCTCCTTTTTGCAAGCTATGCCTTATTTCCTCCCAGTTTCATGCCATCCTGGCTCAGGAATGTGGCAGCATACAACCCTGTATCATGGTCATCCCAGGCGATCAGGAATGTGATCCTTAATGGAACACTTACCGGTTCAGTTCTGAGCACAACACTGGAATACATGCTCTACCTGCTTCTTTTGACTATTTTCATGCTTGTTCTTGTTTATTTTGTATCTGAAAAAGAGATAAGAGATTGAAAATTTCTAAATTTACCTTTAGTTTAATAAACATTTTTCCATGAGAGCAAATATTAACAAATTTTTGTAATTTTTATATCATTTTTCAAGCAAAGTCTTAATACTTTTTTTTTAATCAGTACCTGTGGTTATGGAAATAGAATCTGTTGAAGAATGGGTACAGAAGGAAGGCGTCACAAATACAAAAGACGTAGAGGTGCCCAAGATTCTCTTTGATCAGGTAATAGGTCAGGAGGATGCCCGAGAAGTTGTGAAGAAAGCAGCTTTGCAGAAGAGGCACATCATGCTTATAGGCGAACCCGGAACCGGGAAATCGATGCTTGCGCAGTCAATGGTTGATTTTCTTCCAAAGGAAGAGCTTGAAGACATAGTGGTTTTTCAAAATACTGAGGATAATAACAAGCCGAAAATAAAGACATTTCCAGCAGGAAAGGGGAAGGAAATAGTCAGGCAATACCAGATAAGAGCGGAACAGGAGAAAAAAGACAGATCAAGGCTCTTTGTTACAATGGTATTCGGAATCATTCTTATCGGAATAATAATGGCAATTCTTTCAGGGCAGTATTACATTATATTTCTTGCCGTAATAGCGGCTGCATCCATCTATATATTATCCGCATTCAACCCTGCAATGAGAGCAGAAAGGGCCATGGTGCCTAAAGTTATTGTCTCCCATACTCCAAATGATAAACCACCTTTCATAGACTCTACAGGAACACATTCAGGGGCCCTTCTTGGGGACGTAAGGCATGACCCGTTCCAGTCAGGCGGGCTTGAAACACCATCGCATGACAGGGTAGAAGCAGGAAACATACATAAGGCAAACAAGGGTGTTCTTTTCATTGATGAGATAAACCTTCTAAGGCCAGAAAGCCAGCAGGCACTTTTGACTGCAATGCAGGAAAAGAAATTCCCGATTTCTGGGCAGAGCGAAAGAAGTACAGGGGCCCTTGTCCAGTCAGAACCGGTTCCATGCGATTTTGTGCTTGTAGCTGCGGGAAATGTTGACGCAATACAGGGAATGCATCCTGCCCTGAGATCAAGAATCAGGGGATATGGTTATGAAGTATACGTGCACGATTCCATGGAGGACAATGATGAAAACAGGAGAAAAATAGTTCAGTTTATCGCACAGGAAGTCATAAAAGATAAGAAAATACCGCATTTTGACAATTCCGCGATTATTGAAATAATAAAGGAAGCACAGAAAAGGGCAGGAAGAAGGGGAAAACTTACATTGAGGCTCAGGGAGCTTGGAGGTCTCATAAGAGCTGCAGGCGATGTGGCCATAGGAAAGAAAGAATCAATTGTCACAGGAGAAGATGTTATAGCTGCCAAGGCTTTCAGCAAGCCTCTGGAACAGCAGATTGCAGACAGGGCAATGGAAGTTAAGAAGATCTACAACACATTCAGAAATGAAGGGTCTGCAGTTGGAATGGTTAATGGACTTGCAGTCATGGGAGGCAGTTCAGGCATGTCAGAATTCACAGGCATAGTAATGCCCATAGTTGCTGAAGTAACTCCAACACAGACTAAAGGGCATGGATCTGTCATAGCCACTGGAAAACTTGGGGAAATTGCAAAGGAAGCCGTACAGAATGTATCTGCAGTCTTCAAGAAAATAAGTGGAAAAGATTTATCCGACATGGATGTGCACATACAGTTCGTGGGAACATATGAAGGTGTTGAAGGAGACAGTGCGAGTGTTTCCATAGCAACAGCCGTAATATCCGCCATAGAAGATATACCCATAAACCAGAATGTTGCAATGACTGGTTCTCTTAATGTTAGGGGCCATGTATTGCCTGTTGGGGGTGTAACTGCAAAAGTGGAGGCAGCTATAGATGCAGGAATTGAGAAGGTAATTGTGCCACTGCTCAACTTGCAGGATATTATACTGGACAAGAACCATATGGACCGGATAATCATAGTTCCTGTGAGCAATATTGAAGAGGTTCTGGAAGAGGCCCTTGTAAAATCAGACTCCACCGATAACCTCATAAAGAGGATTGCTGCACTATTTATTGGCTCATCCGGTAAGGGAAGCAAGGGAAGGGCCGGCCCAAGTGCCATATGATGCATCACTTGCAACGGTACCATCAGGCATAGGAAATGCATTGGGTTGCCTGAAAAAATATAATTTTTTTCATCAGTTTTTTTTCATGGAGACTCCATTTCCTGAGGAATATATTCTGGAAGCTTGCAGAAGATCAGAGAAATTTAACAGGACATCCATACGGGACCAGGGAGCATATTTTATGTGCCTTGTCGCAGGAAGAAGAAATATCTCCGATGCAATGAAATTAGTGGGATGTGGGATGAATGATACGGTTGCTTTTATTGCATTTGAATCAGGACATGAAAATGAATTGAAGAATTGCGGAGTTATTACTGAAACATATTTATTTCCCAAAGACAGCAGGGAAATATACGGACAGATGACAATGACAGAAATGGAGCTGATAAATTGACAGAAAGTAAATTTCTTGCTTATGCAGGGCATATAAATGTGGATGTGGTGATGAGTGTTGATAAGCTGACTGATGACATAACAAACAGTGTTTCCAGCGTGGAAGAACAATTCGGTGGCACTGCCGGGAATTTTGCCATTGTAGCTTCAAAGCTTGGCTATCCATTCAGGATTTATTCTACTGTATCAAGAAAGAGCCATGATTCTTACATTCACTATCTCAAAGGCTTGAAAATCAATCTGGATGGAATTACAATTAAGGAAAACGGGTATGGCCCCATCTGTTATGCAGTCAATGATGGAAAAAAACAGAAATATTTCATGGCAGAAGGGCCCATGACTGGAATAAGGTATAATATTCAGGATGAACACTACGGATATCTCCATTTGAGCACTGGAGATCCTGAAACCAACATGGACCTTCTGGAGAGATCAATCCATGATCGGGCTGTTTTTGATCCATCGCAGGAAATTTTCTATAAATATGACAGAGAGCAGATACAGAATTTTGTTAAAAAATCAGACATAATCATGGGTAACAGTGACGAGATAAATTACATGAAAGTCAAAGGTGGAATTTCACTGGAACAGGAAATTTCATCAGGAAAAATATTCATAGAAACAAAGGGCCAATTAGGCACATTACTTCATGGAAAAAAGGAATCACTCATCCATTCAATAAACGCTACGGGCAAGGTGAACACTCTTGGTGCTGGTGATTCTTTCAGGGCTGGCTTCTATTTCGGGTTATTCAGGAATATGGACTTTGAACATTCTATTGCTTGCGGAAATGTGGTTGCATATGAATCAGTTACGAATGGATTGATGAATATTTCACTAACAGAAGAGTCTATAATAAGAAGGGCAAAGATGTTATGCGATAACAGAATTCCCTGATCATGGCAGTTTTTTCCTTTGAAGACAGGAAGCCTCAGATTGATCAGAGGGCATACATATTTCATAATGCCACCATAATTGGAGACGTCAGAATACTTGGTGAAGTTTGGGTTGGCCCCGGTGCAGTTATCCGTGGTGATTACGGTACTGTAATTATAGGCTCTGGAACAGCAGTTGAAGATAATGTTGTTATACATGCACGGCCAGGTAAAACTACAACGATTGGAGAAAGAGTCACGCTTGGGCATTCTGCTGTGATACATACTGCAACCATAGGTGATAGTGCAGTCATTGGCATGCATTCAACAATCACGGATTTTGCAGAAGTCGGAGAATGGGCTGTAGTTGCGGAGAATGCTCTGGTCAAGACAGGGCAAAAAGTGGAACAGGGCACCATAGTGGGTGGAGTCCCATCAAAATTCATAAAGAATGTTGATGAAGAATACAAAAAACTCTGGAGTGAGTACAAGAATAAGTATATATCATTTTGCAAAAGATACAGGGAAAACCTGATCGAATTTGATCAATAACAAAATTCAGCAGTTAATTTTTAACTTTTTTTTTCAAATCTGGAAAAAGGTATAAGTAATGAAAAAAATAACCAACCATGGAAAATAAGTTTGAGATAGAAAACTCATCCATGCGGCTGGTGCTCGATTCAAGAGGAAACAGGACAGTTGAGGCAACAATCAGATTGAAAGGTGGTTCCACAGGAACATGTTCTGCTCCTTCAGGTGCAAGCACAGGGGCCACTGAAGTTAAATCATTCAGAAACTCAAGCGCGGAGGAGAGTGTTAAATATTTCAACAGAACAGTAAGGCAATCCATATCCGGTTTCAACGGGCTTAACCAGTCAGGATTTGATGATCTTCTGAAAAAAATTGATGGAACAAATGATTTTTCAGAAATGGGGGGAAATGCTTCCACAGCTTTGTCCATAGCACTTGCAAAGGCTGTTTCTATCCAGTCCGGAATTCCACTTTACAGGTATGCAGGTGGCTCCTTTAAGGGGAAGATGCCAAAACCGCTGGGTAATGTAATTGGCGGGGGCAAGCACGCAATCAACGGCACAACCATTCAGGAGTTCTTCATATCCAACGATTCAAAATCTTTTCTGAAGGCTATGGAATTCAATGTGGCTGTCCACAGGAGAATTGGGCAGATGGCAAAGGAAATATTCAAGGACGTGAGTATAGGGGTTGGAGATGAAAAAGCGTGGGCTCTCTCCATTGATGACACCCAGGCAATGGAAATGCTGAAGGAGGCTGCCATGCAGGTATCAAAAGAATTGAAAGCCAACCACATTCTAGGGTTTGACGCAGCAGCATCCAGTTTTTTCGAAAATGGAAAATACGTTTACAAAGATCATACAAAAACAAGGGATGAGCAGATTGATTTTGTCATAGAATCCCATAAGAAATATGGGTTTACCGTATTAGAGGATCCAATGGATGAGAACGACTTTGATGGGCATGCTGCCATAACACATGCAATAGGGAAGAATGCACTCATAGTGGGAGATGATCTTTACACTACAAATGCTGAAAGAATAAGGGAAGGCATAAAGAAAAAAGCTACAAATGCTGTATTGATAAAGGTTAACCAGATAGGTACACTTTCAGATACATGGGACGCAGTCAAAACAGCAACTGAAGCCTCAATGAAGAACGTTATATCACACAGAAGTGGCGAAACAGAAGACAACTTCATCGCACATCTGTCCATCGCATTCTCATCTGACTATATCAAATCCGGAGCAATAGGCGGAGAGAGGCTTGCAAAACTGAACGAGCTTGTAAGGATCCAGGAGGATATGGATTGACCTTTCATCTCCTTGGTATTGGTCTCAGAGGTACACGGTCAATAACAATAGAAGAAAATGAAGTTCTGAAAAAATGCAGTAAAATATACATCGACACCTACACATCCATTTTTCCTGAAAATTTTATAAATGATCTATCCCACATATACAGTGGTGAAATAATTCCTCTTGAAAGGGAGGAACTGGAGTCGATGGCTTTTATCAAAAATGAGGAAACTGATTCTTCACTCATTGTTTCTGGTGATCCTTTTGGCTCCACAACACATATGAGTATTGCAAGGGAGTGTATTGATAAAAAGATTGATCTGAAAATATATGAAAATGCATCAATAATCAGTATCATATGGGGGAGAACCGGCCTATCCGCATACAGGTCTGGGAGTGTCGTTTCCATTCCAGATTTTGGGAATGAGTATGTCCCTGCAAGCCCCTATGAGAAAATACTACAGAACATATCCATGGGCCTGCACACATTAGTGCTTGTTGACCTGAAGAATGGAAAGAATATAGATTCTTCAAGACTCATGGAAATATTCATCCTGATGAGGGACAGGAATAGCCTGGAGGACATTATGAAGAGGATATCTTTTTCCATTGAGAGAGCAGGATGGAATGATGAGGCAATTCATCTGGATTCACTTGAAAATATTCTCAGAAAAAACCTGAGGAGCCCATACTGCATTGTTATACCGGGAAAGATAGATTTTAATGAGAGAGAGAATATAAAGGCGCTTTTTCAGGATTGCATCAGGGTACTGGATGGAGCGATTTCTTGACAGCATCCCTCAACACCCTGATCAGAAGCTGTTGCATGATTTCATTATTATATGAAGAGCAACTTGGAAAATGTCATTAAATTATTGATCGTGTCGAATGCAGAAGTGGATCGAAGAATGATTGAGCTAAATAACGAGAAATTAAAACTTCTCCAGGAGCAGAAAAATAGGTATTCAAGAAACTGATGGAAAAATCAGGGATAAGCAGATCAAATCACGCGGAAAGTAAGTTTAAAGTATATGCATAGCCTACTAATACTATATGAGACTTCTTTTGAATAATTTTCGCTCTATAAAGAAAGAGACTCTGGAGATTGCACCTCTTACGATTATGTATGGAAGCAATGGTTCTGGAAAATCAAGTTTTATGTATTCTTTGATGACATTGAAAAATCTGGTTTTAAATCCAAATCAATCTCTTGACGGCTTTTTCAATTATCAGTTTATATCAATTGGTGGCTATGATCAGGTTGTTTATTCGCACAATTCAAAAAATCACATAGGAATAGAGATAGAGTTGGACGAACCTGTTAAATCTAGTTTTAAAATTCAATTTCTTTCAAAAAATGAGGGGCAATTTACTTATACTAATGAAAAGTACAAAGTTAATGTCAATTTAAGAACAACCTTCCCATACCCTTTGAACCAACCTGTTAGCTTCTTCATAGAGATGTCTAAGGAACCAAATCAAAGAGTGGAATTTTTCTGGAACGGGCAGACTTTCAACATCAAAGGCACCGTTAGCCCCCAGATGCAACAGGAAGTTACAGAACTTCAAACTAACCTTAACAACTATCTGGAGACTATCAAGAAAATACAGATTGTTCCTGTTAAACGTGGTTTTTTCAAGCCGTCTTATTCACAGGTTGGAACATCAAGTTTTTCACTCTCTGAAGATGAGATTGCAACAAGACTTGCACAATACAAATACTTGGAGTATGATGTTTCGCATTATTTGGAGAAAGTTCTTGATAAAGAACTGCGAGTGAGGGCACAGATAGGCACGGGTATATTCAGCCTAGATGCTTTGGAAAGATCAGGCGATAACTCCTCAGAACTGGTTAATGAAGGATTCGGTCTCAACCAATTAGTTTATTTATTGGCCAAGGTCTTGGATACTGAATCGGAGATAATTATGATCGAGGAGCCAGAGATTCATCTTCATCCTAAGGCTTGTATAAAACTGATAGAGGTTCTGGCAGATATTGCAACAAAAAGAAATAAGAAAATATTAATTTCGACTCACAGTGAAATATTAGTTTCATCGGCTCTCAACCTTATAACCGAAACAAAAATTACTCCAGACCAGATTAAATTTTATTGGACCAAGAAAGAGCAAGGTGTTACAAAGCTGGAATTGCAAGAATCAAATGAAAATGGTCAACTATCAGGAGGATTAGAAAATTTCCTTGAAGCTGAACTCGAAGTGTTAAAAAAGTTTACAAAATCACGTACTTAGTGGGGATTTTTATTGCATAATTTAATCATAAACGAATGGATTTTTCATGATTT
>JAKAWU010000053.1 GCA_021816965.1 Thermoplasmata archaeon
CCACTGAATATGTATATATTTCCTCCAGGCCCATTGTGTATCATTCCAATACCTGTGGATGCAAAAGGTTCTATTGCAATGAGCTGGTTCGGTTCTATCCTTCTCCTGTTGCCATCATCATAATTTGGTATGAATATAGTTGAGTGCAGATCATATTGCTTAATTCCATGTCCGCCCAGATTCTTTACCGGTTTGAATCCAAAAGATTCTATTGTTTCTCCTATGGCTGCACCTATCCTGTTAATCTCTACAGAGGGCCTGAGAACCTTAAGCGCGGAATTGAGCGCTGCCCTGGAACATTCTATGAGATCGCTGTATTTCCCCTGGTTTCCGACTTCCACTGTTGCAGCATTGTCAGATATGTATCCTTCGACCTGCGCCCCAATATCCACCTTCACCACATCTCCTGTCCTGAAAGTTTTGGTGTCGCCCGGTGAAGGGGTGTAATGTGCAGCCTCATTATTTATGGAAAGGTTCAGTGGAAAGGATGGGAGTCCTCCGTTGTCCCTTATGAACTGCTCAGTCTTTTCTGCAACATCCAATAAAAGTGATCCAGGTTCTATGAGTGACTGTGCGTACTCAAGAGCCATTTTACCAAGCTTACCGGCCTCAAGTGTTTTTCTCCTGACCAGCGGATCCATGAAACCTTATACGAACATTGAATTTATAGATTATTTGGATTCAGAATGAAGAAACTATGGCTTGCCCCCGTCTCTCTAAAAATTGCATCATCAAACAGGATTATTTTCAATCTGGTTGGCCTTCTTTCTTGTTATGGAAAAGGAACATACGTTCGAGCCTGTGGCTATGGTTTCTTTCAGGCAAGAATCCATCCCAAAAATCTCGCTGAATATCGAGTTTTCCTTTTCACAGATCTTTCTATGCTTCCTCGCAAAGGAACTGATTGGACAGGCCCCCTGGATCAGCGTGAATTCATTTTCGTCGTCATACACAATCCTGGTAGTGTAACCTTCAGAATTCCTGATCCTTGAGAATTCTGCGATTCTGTCTTCCAGGATAAGATTCTCAAGATTCTCCTTCAGGTATGATGTGACACTTTCTATATAATTGTCTATAAAATAAGGAAGTTTTTCCCCGTCAATTTTATTCTCGATGAAGTTGAGGGCCTCATCTTTAAGATCAGGGTACCTTTTGTTCCTGATTCGAAGTTCCCTAACTGATATCTTACATACAGGTCTTCCCCTGCCTGATGATTGATATTTCCTCTGAACATAGCCTGCCTTTTCAAGGGATGTGATGTGCTTCAGTATGGCTGTCTTGGACATTCCAGCACTCTTGCTTATATCTTCAAGAGAAGGATTTCCGAGATTTATGATTTTTTCAAGTATTGATATATCTGAAACAGTACAGCCTTGCCTGGCCATGTATGTTTATTGTAAATGACTATTAATCTTTTTAATTTTCATGTTATATCTTTAAGTTATCAAATATTCACCAATTTGTAAAATAAAAATAATTTATTCTCGATATCGCCTTATAATCTCTATTTCCCCAACACACTTATAAATGAAATCTGGATATTGCATAGATAAACATGACTTGGTACAAAGTTGCAAAAGAAAACAGTATGAGGGATGGAGATCTTGCAAAGATAAGTGTGAATAACCAAGAGGTGCTCATAATTAGAGATGGGGATAAATTCTATGCTACATCACATCTGTGCACTCATGAGGAGTATGATCTCTCTGAGGCATTTATGGATGACCATCAGCTCATTTGCCCAAACCATTTTGCCACGTTTGATCCAAAGGATGGTTCAGTCATTAGCCCTCCGGACGGTGCGGGAGATATTTCTCCTCTTAAATCCTTCAAGACCAAGGTTGAGAATGGTGACGTAATGGTTGAGATTTAATGAAAATTCTTGTTTTTGTAAAACAGGTTCCTGATGTGAACAAAGTCTCTTTCGACATAGCAACAGGAAGAATCATCAGAGAGAATGTTCCCCTCAGCATGAATTCCTTCGACAGGAGAGCTGTTGAGGAGGCTATCAGGCTCAAGGAGAAGCATGGCTTCACTGTGGAGGTTGTTTCTATGGGGCCCCCTCAGGCCATAGATGTCATCAACGAATCCCTGCGTATGGGTGCAGATGAAGGATTCCTGATCACTGACCGGAAATACGGTGGTGCAGATACATGGGCCACCGCATACATCCTTTCATATTTTGCAAAACAGAGAAAGCCAGATCTCATGATAGGCGGGAAATACTCTTTGGACGGAGAAACTTCACAGGTTCCTCCAGAAATATCAAAAATGTGTGAATACAGGTTCTTCTCATCCATTTCGAAAATAGAGGTTCAGGAGAATGGAGTCTTTCTGGAACAGGATTATGAGCATGGAATTTTGAAAATCAAAAGCAGTTTCCCCATGATGATTTCAGTGAGCGAGAAGATAAACAGGGCAAGAAAAATTGATGATTCTGTTCCGGACATGAAGGAGAGAGTACAGATAATTGATTCTGGGAAGCTTGGACTGGATTTCAATGGCAATTCCGGATCGCTCACTATTGTGGATGGAACTGAAATGCTTCAGTCTAAGAGAGTTCCGAAAAATATCACCCTTGATGAAGCGGTTGATATGCTTGAAAGTGCTTTGAAAAATAAGGGAAAAAAAGATTCCAGAGAAGAGATAAGACTCGAAACTGACTTTTCCGGTGGAACTGTAATGGGAATTGCACTGCTTGACAGCACTGTTTCTATAGAGATAGCGTCGGAGGTTTCCAAACTTTCCAGAACCAATAAATTTCTCACAGTCATGGCAGGAAACGTATCACCGGACAAACTCAAAGGAATGCCTGCGAATCACTATTACCATATTGACTCCACGGATCCATTTTCACTTTCGATGGAGATAGGGAAGCTCATTGATCAGTTAAAGCCGGAATTCGTGATCTTTCCTTCTAATTCCACAGGAAGGGATGTGGTTGCATTCATTGCAGCAGAGAAGAAACTGGGCCTCACTGCCGATTGTGTGGATATAAAATATGAGAATGGAAAGCTTGTCCAGTTCAAGCCTGCCTTTGGTGGAGGTATCATAGCAAGGATACTATCAAAAACAAAGCCTGGAATGGCAACTGTCAGGCCAGGAATGTTCAAACAGGCATTTTCCAGGGAGGAATTCCAAATTCATTCCATAAAAACAGAATCATCAGGTCTCTATGAAACAGTTTCCGATGAGAGAATAGAGGAAAAGTATCTTCCCCTGAACAGTGCAGATATAGTCATAGGACTTGGAAGGGGGGTTAAATCTAGATCCCTTGTGGAATCCTTTGTGGGATTTTCAAGAAAATACGGCATAGGAATGGGTGGAACCAGGCCTGTTGTCGATATGCACCTGCTTCCAAGGCAGCAGCAGATCGGCATAACCGGAATGGCCATTTCTCCTGAACTTTACATCGCAGTGGGTGTCTCCGGAATGGATAATCATATGTCAGGGTTGAGATATGCAGGGAAGATTGTATCAATCAACAATGATCCCTCTTCACCAATAAACAGGCTGGCAGATTACACTATAAATGCCACTGCAGAGGACTTCATGAAAATTCTTGAGAAAAGATTTGTCTCATAATTTGATTACCATCTCGTGAATGGAGGGAGCTTCTTGTTTCTTTTTTCCAGATCTTCCTCATATTTCTGGAGCATGATTCCTCCTATCATTGCAACACCTGCAACTACCTGCGCACTCAGGTTCTGCACACCGAGCCCAACCAGTGCAAACCACATAGCCATTGCTCCTGCAAATGCTGCAACATAAAGGCTCAGTTTCTCGAAACGAACATAACATATGAAGAAAATGATTATTCCTATCACCGCAGCAACAACTGTGTTTATTGGAGTGAAAAGATACAACGCAAGAGTTATGCTTCCTGCAAGGACAAAACATATGAATGCCTTGGCTGCAAAATTTACCAGTATTGCCCCAACAACTGCACCTATAAGCAGAATGATGAAAGTTGGCAGGGTGGTGACATGGAATCGAATCAGCATTATGGATGTAAACACAAACCCTATATACGCCCCCATTGCATACATTATGATTTTCCAGGATGCCTTTCCCCAGAAAATCAGTGCTATGGCGATAAAAATTAGGATCACATAAATTGTGAAGGAAGAGAACCCAAATAAACTGGAAGGAATCAGTGCGTTGAGGCCAGATGCCATTATATAAGGAAAAGAGAGAATCTATTTAACTATTGCATTTTGGAATGCGTTCATGCAATAGATGATCATGTAATGAATTTAAATAGTCAATAAAGATATCGAAATCGATATATGAGCGCAGGTGAATATCTTGATAGTGCACTCTTCATTCTTTCACTCAAGCCCATGAGTGGTTATGAACTCTCCAGAAAACTGAAATGGGATGGTTCCATAGTTTCTGGAGGTACCATAAGGCCATTGCTGCATTCCCTTGAGAAACAGGGACTCATAACCTATGATACAAGAGGAAGGGCAAAGGTTTATAAACTGACCAAGAGCGGTGAAAGATATGTTTCAAACCTCAGACTCTTCAGGGAAACCATAAGGGAGAAAATGCTTGCATCATCCATGGGCAGAGATATACTTTTTCCAGATATTCTCGTGGATCTGGAGGATGCTATGACATTGAATTATGCCATTGAAGACATGGCAAGCCTCATCATAAGAGAGGTAAAGATCGCTTTTGAATTGAGAAAGGGCGGGTATGATGAGGATATAACAGAACTCAGGATGAAGATACACGACCTCCTTTCTGAAAGCATAAAAAAGAGAAGCCTGAAACAGGAAGAATTACATGAATAACTAATCATAAAATGTTCATTAAACAGTAGGCTATGTACAGAATATGAATGCATTTATTGAATATGCAGATATCGTTATACTGTGGATCCATGTATTCACTGCAATTTTCTTCGTTGGAGGTTCTTTTTTCATCTGGCTTGTGGTGATGCCGTCTTCCTACAAGATTACGGATGATGAGAAGCTTAGAACAAAGATCGTTGGAACCATCGGTAAGAATTTTGCCTTTTTTACAAATATATCTGTAATAATTCTTATATTTACCGGGCTTTACAATATGACCTGGTACCTTGGAGGTAACTATTCTGCTCTCTATAACACATTCTATGGCGAGATATTGCTTGCAAAGATCATTCTTGTGGGAGCAATGATACTGCTGATGTATGGGAACAACATGTATCATGGAAAAAAGATAATGAACATGGTCAGGGATGGGAAGATGGATGAGGTCAGGAAGCTCAGGAAAACATCACACTATCTTTCGTACATAACACTGTTCCTGATGGCACTGATAACCCTACTAGCAGTATCTTTGGAATTTTATGGATAAAAATGTTATAAGGTTCTGCAATTATCTTGCAGAAGCTGCTACTCTTTCTATTTCCTCTTTCTTGGAAACTGCGTGAGAGTTCTGGTCGTTTCTTGCTGCCTGCATAATTTCATCCGCAAGGCATGCCTCTATGGGTTTTTTGCTCTTGTATGAAGCATCTGTGCTTCCTATGGCAATGTTTCTCAGGGCCTCGTCAAGCCTTCTGGATGGTGCAACATCCACTGCCTTTGGAACTGCAATTCCACCATATTTCAGCCTGGTCACCTCTTCTCTGGGTGCAGCGTTTTCTATGGCGTTTATAAGAATCTGCACTGGATTCTGCTTGGTCTTGTCCTCAATTATCTGGAATGCTTCTTTAAGGATCCTGTATGCACCATATTTCTTTCCTGTCCACTTCTCGGTTCTCATGAGTTTGTTTATGAGCCTTTCGAGAGTGTTCACATTCTTCTTTCCTGAAGAATAGTTTGAAAACCTGCCACCAGTGTGAAGGTTCATGTATGAATTGAGGTTTATGTACTTTGAAAGTCCCACGTCATGAACCTCTATGGCAGATGTGTCATATTTTCCGAATATTTTTATTTCCATTATCTCACCGTCTTCTCCTTTCTTCCCCTCACTAGTTCCCTGAGGGAAATGGTGTTTACTGCCACTACCTTATATCTGACTCCAGGGATGTCTCCCTTACTTCTTCCTCTACTTCCACCGATTCCTTCGACAATAACCTCGTCGTGTTCATCAATGTAGTTAATTGCCCCGTCACCGGGTGCAAAGGCTGTGATCTGCCTTCCGTTCTTTATGAGCTGAATTTTAACGCACTTCCTTATGGCTGAGTTTGGCTGTTTTGCCTCTATACCTATCTTCTCAATAACTATGCCTCTTGCCTGAGGGGCTCCCTCCAGTGGGTCGCTCTTCTTCTTCAGTTCCAGCATTCTTCTCTTGTACTTACTGTTGGACCATCTGAATTTTTCCCTGTCTTCGCTCAGTTTTGAACCTGCATTTTCTCCATTCGCCAATATATCACCTATTTTGAAATTGATATGTTACACTTTCGTGAATTAGAGGGGTAATTGAAATATGAATATAAATTCTACCTAACTTCGTGACCTGCAAGCATGATG
>JAKAWU010000054.1 GCA_021816965.1 Thermoplasmata archaeon
ATATTGGCGTTTCCTTTGTTATCCATTTTCTCGCTTCCACCTCCCTCAATCTCTGTGTAACCTTCATCCATGAATAAAGATCATCTGTTTCATATAGAACGACAAACTCCTGATCACCAATACCGAATGAATATGTAGTATATGACAAAATATCTTTGTTATTCTCATCTGTCATTGCAACTTTTATGTGTTCATCCATTACTTCTTTTCTTTTTTCATAAGGAAGAAGATACCAATCATTTGATTTTGACATAGGATAAACAATCAGGTATTTTCGTGTGCTATTTCTAATTTGATCCTCTATGTTTAATGAATTTTTCAGATACGGAGACCTTTCATATATTGAAAGATAACTTTGAATGATATCTAGGGAAAACTTGTCAAAAATATTTCTAATACTCTCCTTTAAACTTATAAAAGACTCTGGTGAATCTGCCGTACTCCATATTATGTAGTCAGAATCTGCCCTTAAAGATTTGTACATATTACATGTCTTAATTTTGTTTTTGATTGTAAACTGCTCTTTCAATTGCTGTTCGTCGATCTTGGATCGAGAAGAATTTTTAAGTACAACAATGAAAAAATATAATTCCTTTGCCTTTTGCATAATACCACATCACTTGAAAAAATTAAATGTTTTTGATAACAATATTAAAAAAATAAAAAAATTTTTAAAAAATTAAGATAGCGTACATGATTTGCTGTAAATTATAAGAATATTATACGAATGTGTAAATAATATATTTCTAAAATCATGTTAAAAAATAAAAAATTTTGGGATAAATTAAGTGACTGTTCAAGAGGAGTAAATTACTGAACCGGAATAAACCAGTTGTAGTGTCACAGATGTCACGCTGGCCTGCGGACCTTTAAATACATAGTCAGAACCTGCAGTAAAGTATGCTGGGTGTGTATTCAAGGTGAAATCACCTGTGGAACCGGCGCCCGAGGTAGTGTTTGTTAGTGATGTTGTCCCTAGATTACCAGTATAAGTGTATGTAGTCGAAGAAATCGTAACCGTTAACGTAAAGGAAATTTTGGAACTACTAACATTTGTAGCTGAGAATGCGCTAACATTAACGTAAACTGATGTGGAACCGGGAATCGGAGAGGAACTAACAGTACTATTACTAGCGAACTTTGTTGAGACACTTGCCGTTGCTGCAGTACCTGATGCCCCGTGCGTGAATCCCCCAAGTATTGTGACCAGTGTTGCTGCAAGAACCACTGTTATGGCTATGAGCAATATGGTTGCAATTATCGGAGAAACAGCCTTATCATCTTTTGTCATTATCTGTTTCATATTAAATTATAATATATTACGGTATTTAACCTTTTATTTATGTGTATAAAACTTATCAATCATTAATAGTATTTAGAAAAAAGAACTAATTGAACTATTCAATTTTTCATATATCGAATCGTGCAACATTTTTTTAAAAAACATATTCCTAAAATTTAATTATTATAATGCTTTCCCTATTTGTGGCCCTTGGTTCGGATACAATTATTTCCCTGATTAAAGCATTCAAGATTCAGTTCTACATATTCCTTGCTTTTACCTTTATCCTTATTGCTTTCAGGGTCATAAGGGTGAAAACGGGCAAAAAATATTCCTCTTCAATAATAGTCTATCCTTTGATTTATCTTTTTTTAACCCTATATTCATCAATAACCCTTACTCTGAATCAGTTTGAATTTTCCATGATCGTCTATCTGATTGGATTTATTTCAGGTTTTGTCATTGGCGATCTATCTGTTTTCAAGACAAGAAAGGGGGAGGAAATATACGAATCGTCAGCAACAGTGGCCCTTGCTTGGTCTCTTCTTTTCCTTGTAAAGTGGTACACTTACCTGTATGGACAGAATTACCCCTCTCTCTTTGATCCTGTAATAACGATCTGCTTCACCCTTCTTGCAGGCATTTTGCTTGGAGAGGCCTTTGGCATAATTTTCAAGCATAGAATCTCATAGAAATTTATATTTCCAATATTCTTACAGAAAATCCAAAATTAAATGACTGATCTTTCATCAGAATAATAAGATCTTCACCTGTGTTGAATGCGTTGATTGCAGATGACATTGGTTCCACTGCAATATAGTTTTTACCTGCATACTTCCCATTGTAAAGCATTATGTATTTGCTGCCGATGGTTTCCATATTGTATATGAATGAATCTCCCTTTATTGACAGGGGCCCTGTGTACTTGAAACAGTCATCATAGGTTCCCACCATCCTAGGTTTCACAGTCTTGAAATATTCTAAATAACTTCCTGATGGAAAGAAACTGTCTTTCTTTATAACTTTCAATGGCTTGGATAAAAATTTCAATTTCCAGTTTGGTCCAGAGTTAAAATATGGGTGAAATCCCGGGCTGACTGGGGCCTGCCCTTCATTGCACAAAAAATTTGAAATTATGCTGAATCCCGATTCCATGAGAGAAAATTCTATGCTGCAATTCACCTGAAATGGATAACCTTCATCATGAAGAAGTGTTTTCATCTTAACCTTGTTCTCTTCCTGAATGATTACATCCCATTCCAGGTCCTTTCCAAAACCATGAGATGAATTTCCTTCCCTGTTCAGCTTGAATTTGTGAAAAGCGCCTTCGAATTCATATATACCATTCTCAATCCTGTTTGCGTATGGAAATAAAGGGGCAATTCCACCATGTGTTTTGCTTCTTATGTCTCCTTTCTTGATGATTTCATGCCCATCAAAAGATGTCCTGGTGACATACGCACCATTTTTTGATATGTTCATTCGCATCCTGTCGTTTCTTAATTGTATCATTATTCCATATCCTGTATGAACCTGATTATTTTAAGATCGGGGATGCTCTTTTTAAGGATCTGATGAAACTCCATTCCTGTTTCCAGAGATTCTTTGCACAATTTTATCGTTTCCTCGATTGAAAGGGTTATCCTCTCCCCATTTCTTCTTATAATCATGGCCCTTCCAATGTCACTGCAGTTAATTCCCAATCGATTCACCTTCTATTGTGATATTCAACCCCTTGACATCTATGACCTTTACTGAATCACCAACGGAAGGCTTTCTGCTTCCTCTGAACTTTGCAGACCAGTTCACACCATCCACGTTAACGATCAGAACAGTTCCGTTGTCCCCAATTACCTTCCCATACTTCCCTATGAGGCTTGAGGTACCTGTAATTGCCTTTCTTCCCCTTGGATACCACAGAACAAACCTGTAAAACCATGCACCTAAAAAGAAGAAGATCACTGCGAATAGTATGAGTGAAAGATAATAAATTCCCTGTGATACCATATTCACATATGAAAATATTCAATATTAATTCTTTGTCACCCTGAAAAGTGCACTCATGATCCCACCAAAAAATGCCAAAAAGAACCCAACAAATAGCCCCCCTTCGGTTCCAGCGAACGAAATAAATGCGGTAATCATAGTAATCAAACCAAGTATTCCACTTCTTCTCATATAGAACCACATCGCCATGGCACAGGATAATTCGATTACGGCGGGAAGAACCGCAGTGAGAAAAAATTCAACATACTGGGAAAAACTCACGCCGCCTGATGTTACTATCAGGTTGAGTTCTATTAATGCAACTGATAAGGTTACTATGCCTCCTGCGAATGTTATGGCTGCAGAATCCCTGTTATTACGGAATATGGAAAAAAACTCAGCAAATTTTAAGAATGTTTTAGACTCCATCTATCTCATTCTCTCTGCCCTGTTTAATAAAAGATAATAGTCAATTTTAGTGTTGATGTTAAATGCGTCCCTCTCGGTGAAGTTCACATAATAGAATTTGTCTTCTTCCACACCCTCAGGATTTGAGAAGAATATGCTAAAACCACAGAACAGGCCCCCGATAAGCATGGAAACGATACCAGAATTCCTGTGCAGTGCCTCATTCATGAATCTTTGAATTACTGATTCATGAGAGATATAGAGATCAGACGGTATGACTATTATAGGATAAACACCTATTTTCCCAAGTACAGATGAAAGGTCGGTAGAATAACCATGGCCCCCGGTTTCGATGATCTTGTATTTGTTCCCATAATATTCTTTTGTTATTCTCGTATTATCAGATGTTGCTATGAAAACATTTTTTGTATAATCTTTCAGCATGTTCACTCCACGGTCGATCAACGTGTTTCCATGGAACATCAGTATTCCCTTGTCCGGGAAATCCATCCTGGAACCCATGCCTCCAGCCATTACAAGCAGGGGAAATTTTGCATTATTTTTTTCCATAAACAAACATCCATGTTGCTTTCTTTACCATTATTTCCTCGCATATCTTTCTCATTGCCTCACGGTCAGCCCTCTCCCCTTCAATTAGAGGCCTGACAAGTGCATAAAGCGTCACAAAATAGCGATGTGTGCCAAGAGGTGGACATGGACCCCCATAGCCGAAGGCTTTGAAACTATTTTTTAACTGTATCCATCCTTCCATTGTTTTTTCAACTGATTCGACATTTTCATGCAGTTCATGTATTGAGGGTAGAATATTGCAAATAGCCCAGTGATTGAAACTTTTCAATGGAGCATCAGGGTCATCAATGAACAGAACAAATTCCTTTGTGGAGGCCGGTGCATCCTTCCATTTTATTGGAGGAGAGATATTCTGGCCCCTGCAGGTATATTTTTCGTTGATTTTCTCTCCATAAGCTATGTCTGATACAAAGAGATCAAAACTCATAAATGTGTATTCATTTAGGCATTAATATTTTTGTCATTGCAGATCACACTGTCTATTTCGATCAATCAATTGTAAATTAATCAATTACAACTTTCTCCAGTGCGGATAAATTCCGTTTCTCCTTCATATAGGAATCGACCATCAATAATGTCCAAATAGATGCTATTATCCCTGCAGTTCCAATAATGATCCAGAAAATATCGGCATGAGTATAGAACGCCTGAAGAAGCCATAGTCCTGCAAAAGAACCTGCAACACTTCCAAAACTTGTCAGAAATGCAAATTTTCCAGTATAATTTCCCCTCATACTTTCAGGTGCAACATCCATAAGTATGGTCTGAGTTGTTGGGGAGGAGAAATCTTCACCAATGGTAATCAGCCCCATTACGAAAATGAAGAACAGGATGCCTGAATATAGTGCAAGAAGAGAGAATGATATGCCATATATGGCGGTACCTATTGCCCTCCATTGCATTATATTGCCAGACCGGTTCATCATCCTGTAAACAGGTATCTGAAGCAACACGACAAGGAGTCCATTTAAGCTGTATACAAACCCAAGCTGTATGAGGTTAACACTCTGTATATTAAAAATGTAAAGAGTGAAAGCTGCTCCTGTCTGTCTTGTCACAAAGTTGAACAATAAGCTTGATAGAGTAAAAATTATAATAAATTCACTTTTCCAGAAAGGTGAACTTTTCTTTGGATTCACTTTTTCCCTGACCTTTTTTTCCATGGTCTCTCCCACTGCATAATGAAGCATTATGCCTTCAATTATGCTTGTTCCTCCTGCTATCAGGAATATCCATTGAAAGCCATATATGCCAGTGAATGCACCAACCATAGGGCCCACCGCGGCACCAATATTTGCAAAAACCCTCACCTGTGTATAACCTGCAAGCCTCTGCCCGGAACTGGTCAGATCAGCAACTGCTGCCTGAAGTGCGGGAAACTGGAGTGAGGCTAGGAACATTGTACTCATCCATGCAAGGATCATATATATTACATTATTACTGTAACCCACTGTCCAGAATAGGAAAACGTATGGCACCGCTGTGATGAATGGAATCACCTCCATGAAGAATTTTCTTCCATAAATATCAGAAAGTGGGCCCGAGAAATACTGCACGGTTGCCATCACTGCAGTTGCAGTCGCCGTTATAGCTCCTGTTTCAAAAAGGCTCATTCCGTAATGCAGCACGAATATAATGGGAAGGAATATGAAGATTGCAGATCTTCCTGAAACTCGAATGAATCTTGCAATACTGATGGATAGAACCTTTTTGTCCACTCCACTTGCATATTCATTTGCTATATTAGGAATTTGAAAATTTCAGTTCAGATAATTCTGAATTTCCAAATTATAAGAATAGTGAATTAGTATTCAAACCGAGAATCACTCATCCAGTAAATATCCACAATCAGGAAAAAGTGCCATTACATTCTCTCTTTCATTAAAATCGATCTTTCCAGGAATTACAATGCAGTAAGGGCTAATGAGATGCCTTCCGAGAATGTTCTCTAGTGAATCCACATGAATGGCTTCATCATTCCATCCTGCTCTCTCAATGGAAAAAGATATCCTCTTCATAATGTCCTCCAGGCTATTCCTGTCCCTCATCAGGATGAATATTTCCATGAGTCTTGAAGAAT
>JAKAWU010000055.1 GCA_021816965.1 Thermoplasmata archaeon
GACTTGTAAATCTGAAGAAAGAAATGACTGAAGATTCCTTTAATAAGTTAATGGTAAGGATCAGGGAAGAGATCAGGAAGAGGAAGATCGAGCCCTATGAGGCTGTGGGCATCATCGCAGCACAGAGCATAGGCGAACCTGGCACCCAGATGACCATGAGAACTTTCCACTTTGCCGGTGTGAAAGAGGTGGACGTTACTCTTGGTCTGCCAAGAATCATAGAAATAGTGGATGCAAGAAGAAAACCCTCAACTCCTTCTATGGATATATTCCTGCTTCAGGAATTCGAGAAGAATGAGGACATGATCAACAAGGTCATGAGGGAGATCGAGAATACAAGCATAAATGATATAGCTGACATAACCACATCCATCTCTGAAATGTACATATCCATAGAACCAAAGAAAGAGCTTTTGGAAAGAAGAAAGGTCAACCTGGGTGATATTGAGAAAGCCATAGGATCCCTGAAGGGAATAACCATACTTTCAATGGATGAGAATGCCATAATCATCAAGCCATCTCAGGATTCATTCAGGAAATTATACGCATTACAGGAGATGTTAAAGACTCTCACAGTGAAAGGTTTTCCCGGAATCAAGAGGGCTGTTGCAATCAAGGAGAACAACGGTTCATACAAGATACAGACACAGGGATCAAACCTGAGTCAGGTGCTTGAGATTGAGGAAGTGGATTCCAGAAGAACCACCACAAACGATATCGTGGAGATATCATCCGTACTTGGAATTGAAGCTGCGAGGAATGCAATTCTGAACGAGATCAAGGAAACACTCAACGAACAGTCACTTGAAGTTGATGAGAGGCACCTGATGATTGTTGCAGACATGATGACACTTGAAGGCAGCATCAAGGCAGTAGGAAGGCAGGGAATATCAGGAAAGAAGAGCAGTGTCCTTGCAAGGGCCGCCTTTGAAATCACAACAAAACATCTCATGAGGGCAGGCATCATCGGGGAGACAGATCAGCTTACTGGTGTTGCTGAAAACATCATAGTAGGTCAGCCTGTAACAGTGGGAACCGGTGCAGTTGATCTTGTTTATAAGAGCGTGCCACGGAAACAGGTGAAGTGATGCCATCCAAAGGCATAGTGATTGACAACAGGATCATAGAATACCGCGCTCTTTTTGCAAGAGTCACCAAGATAGAAGTGAAGGAATGCATGGAGAACGAGGACATGGTAGTGTTCATTATCCAGGAAAGGAAAATGGCAGAAATGTTCAAGAGAAATCCTGACGTTGTCAACCGGCTTAGGGAGAAGATAAACAAGCACATCCTCATAGCAGAATCTTCCAGAGACCTTCTGTCATTCATCAAGAATCTTTACTTCAGGTATGGAGTTAGGGAGATAGATATAAGATGGAACCAGGGGCAGATAGATATCCATGTGGGTGTAGACCCCAATGAGGTGGGTAAGGCCATTGGGAAGGAAGGAAGAAACGTAAAGCTCATGAAGGATATTGTGAGCAGATTCTACGAGATTAGAAATCTCTCCATCAAGCAGCCTCAGTGATTCTGTAACTTATATTTTTGTTCTGAATATAACAGAACATTTTTCATTTTTATGGTTCTTCAAACAAATATCTATATGCGCATATTACATAGGGAAACATGACATCAGCAGGTGAAGAACCGTCAACCAATCAGGAAAATTTCAACGTGGAAGAGAATATCGGAAGAGTGATTCTGCCAAACAAGAGGAAAGGTGAAATGTTTGGAATTGTGGAGAAGCTTTCCGGAGGATCGCATCTCTCGGTAATGTGTGAGGATGGATTCACAAGAGTCACAAGAATCCCCGGAAAGATGAAGAAAAGAATGTGGATAAGGGAGAAGGATCTGGTAATTGTAAAACCATGGCAGTTCCAGAATGAAAAAGCAGACATAGTATTTCGATACACCCAGACACAGGGAAACTATCTCAGGAGAAACCATGCACTTCCGGAGATAATTAACCTGTTCAAATAGGCTGTTTATGGATAACCCAGATAACAGATCGGCTCTGAAGAAACTCATTGACATGGATGAGTTCAGGGAGGGAAAATACAGCCGGGATAAAACGGAATCTCTGGTCTTTGATGGCAGAACAATGGAGAGCATTTACAAGCTTTTCAAGGATTTTGACATCAAGTACATTGATTATCCTATTTCATCGGGAAAGGAATCCGTGGTTTTCAAGACCGAAGGACAGAAGAAAAGCTATGTGATGAAAATATTCAAGACATCAACACTTAGATTCCACAATATCAGGCCATACATAGAAGGAGATCCAAGATTTGCACATTACAGGAAAACAGGCAGCAACATAGTTCACATATGGGTCAGGAAAGAATATGCCAACCTTCTGGAATGCAGGGAGCATGGTATAAATTCACCGGTTCCCATGGGTCTCATGAAGAATGTTCTCCTGATGTCCTACATAGGAACAAAAGTGTCGCCAGCCCCGAAACTGAAGGATTTGCCTGAGGAAAAAAGGGAAGCTTACCTGAAGGATGCCATGCTTCAATACAGGAAAATGGTACAGGAGGCAAAGATCGTTCATTCAGATCTGAGCGAATATAATGTGCTGTGCCACAGGAACAGAAGTTACCTGATCGACATGGGGCAGGCAGTGTCCATAAAGCACCCGATGTCAAGGCAGTTCATGGAAAGGGACATTCAGGTGATGAGGTCTTTCGCATTGAGGAATCATATTGAGTTTGATGACAGATGGATTCCAGTCATGGGGGAAAAGTAGATGGATAATGATGATAACGAGAATCAGATAATTTCAATGAAAATACCGTTGGAAAGGCTCGGTGTGATCATAGGGAAGGAAGGGTCAGTAAAGAAGTATATTGAGGAAACGGGCCAGTGCGGAATAATCATAGATTCCGAAACATCCGACGTGTTCATAGAGCAGAAGGGAGACCCTTTGAAGGCGCTTGCAGCAGCAGAAGTGGTTAAGGCAGTAGGCAGGGGTTTCAACCCTGACAGAGCATACTCACTCTTCACGGAGAATTATCAACTCATTGTGATGCCGCTGAGGGAAGTTGCAAGAAAGGGTTCAAACAGGATCAAGGACATCAAGGGAAGGGTCATAGGCAGAGAGGGCAAGACAAGGAGAATCATCGAGGACCTTACAGATACCATGATATCAGTATACGGCGACACAGTATCCGTAATAGGAGATTATGTTTCAGTAAAATATGCCATTGAGGCACTGCAGATGTTAATATCCGGGAAGAAGCAGAGAACAGTATATGCATACCTTGAAGCAAGGGTCAGGGATCTGAAAATGGAGAAACTTAACGAGAATCTCTCCTGAGTAAAGGCATATTTCCCAATTTGCGAACACATGGAGTTTCGGTTGAAAATATCTGCAGTATTTTTTTCGCATACATGAAATGAAAAACGTAGTTAGAAAACAGATTCAAATTCCTATCTATCGGGTCAGGATTGGATGATTCCTGCAGGATACATAATAACACTTATATGAGTATGATAAATATGGAGCCAGAGCGGGGTAGGGTAGTCAGGAAATCCCGACGGGCTCATAACCCGTAGATCGATGGTTCAAATCCATTCCCCGCTATTTTCCTGTGTTTTTGCATATGATCTCCACAAGTTTCTCAAAATTTCCATTTCCTGTGGCCCCTATATTGGTATATCCCATTTCCATCAGTTCATTTTCCGTGGTTCTTCCGATTGCATGAACCTTATTCTGTATGTATTTGCCATCACTCAAGGAATGAAAATATTTTACTTCCATGGGTGAAGTGAACACAAACCCGCTGAATCCCTCATGGGAAACTGCACGGTCAATTTCCTCCTTTTCATTCAATGGTTCATACCTGTACAGGTACATCCTTGTGACATGATATCCGGTCTTTTCCAGGATCGTATCAAGAATTGTCTCATGATCAATGTTGCTTGGGATGTATATTTCCGTGCTCACAGGAAGATGGTTCGCTATTTCTTCTGCAAGGGCCATGGAATCATGTATCCTCGGAACTATGGGAGTGAATCCAGATTCAACCATGAGGTCTGCGGTGATCTTTCCAATGGCAAAACCAGGACTTGAAGAATATTCTCTTCCATATTTTTCAAGGAAAATCCTGAATGCAATCTGGCTCATGAATACAAGGGCACTTTCATGTGGTATTTTCTTCAATTCACCTTCCATTGCAACGATCTTGAAGAGGGGTATGTTGATCACATCAATGCATCTCTCCCTGTTCACGAATTTCATCTCAGGCCTGAAGCTGACAACATGATTCATGTGGAATCTCTCCTTATATGGTTTCCGGCATTTTCAGCGTCCTGTTCAGTCTGTGCCCTGAATTTCCTGCAGATAACATTTCCTTGTAATTCATGATAGATGTGAAGCATTCCTGTGAGAGGATGATAAAATATACCAGTGGAAGATGAACATCCAATCTCCAGCGTGATTGCAGTCCTTCTTTCAAGATTCCATCTCTTTCTCGACTCGTTCTGATCTATTTTATTGATTTTATCACGGAATTCGCTGTCTTTTCTTGTGACAACACAGATTATCCCCTGGGTCGGTGCAGGGACAAACACATCATATGGGAGCTGCATGAATTTCATGTCAGGGTAGAGCCTTCTTATTCCAGCTTCAGAAAGTATTATTCCGTCATACTCTCCTCTCTTTACCTTATCCATCCGTGTATCTATATTTCCCCTTATGTCTCTTGCAATCCATTTCTTTCCGTAATACGCAATCTGTGATACTCTTCTTGGAGATGAAGTTCCCACCACTGCATCGTTCCTGTCCACGCCTATGAATATATCATGAAAATGTTCCCAGTCGAAAAGTGCTGTTATTGAAAGATCAGGATCAATCTCTGAAGGCAGGTCCTTGGCACTGTGAACTGCGCAGTCCACTTCACCATCCAGCACCTTCCTGTTCAGTGCATTCACAAATACGCCCTGGGACCCAAATTCATTTATGGAAATATTCCTGTTAGTATCTCCTTCAGTGGATACATCCACAATCTCAATCTCTTCTTTAAGCCTTGAAGAGAACATCCTGACCTGCTCATGTGCAAGCTTACTTTTCCTGGTGCCCACTCTCATTAAGTTCATTCTCCAGAGCATAAACCATTTTGAATGCTGCCATTTCCACTTCTTCAGGGGTATGTGCGGGGCCTATGAACGAAGTTTCAAACTGTCCCGGTGAAAGATATATTCCATACCTGAGCAGTTCCCTGAAGAATTTCATGAATCTTACGGAATCAGAGTTCTTAGCAGTTCTGTAATCTTTCACTTCCTCCTTATTGAAGAAAGGTGTGAACATATTGTATGCCCTGTTCACTTTTATCCCAGCTTCGCTATAGGGTTTCAACTTTCCTTCAATCCATTTTGCAAGCCTTATTGTTGATTCATAATCTATGGTCTTTAGGTATTTCAGTGCTGCAATTCCTGTGGCCATTGTATAGGGGTTGGCGGAAAATGTTCCTGACTGGTATACCTTGCCCCTTGGTGATATATTCTTCATTATTTCTTCACTGCCCCCAAAGAGGCCAACAGGCATTCCACCCCCTATGATCTTCCCCATGGTAGTTATATCGGGCCTGACATTCACCATATCCTGATACGCACCATACCTGAACCTGAATCCTGTTATCACCTCATCAAAGATCAGAAGTGAGCCATATTTCTGTGTTATTTCCCTGAGAAATTTCAGGAACCCATCCTCTGGGTTTATGACGCCCATATTTCCCATGATGGGCTCAACGATTACTGCAGCAATATCATTCCCGTGCTTTAAGAATATTTTCTCTATGGAATCTATGTGATTGAATTCACCCACAAGAACTGTTTTGCTCACCTCTTTTGGTATTCCCGGGCTGGTTGGAGTTCCGAAGGTGGCTGCACCGCTTCCTGCTCCTATGAGCGCATAATCATGGGCCCCATGGAATCCACCATTCATCTTCACTATGATCTTTCTTCCGGTGTATGCCCTTGCAAGCCTGATTGCATGCATTGTTGCCTCTGTGCCTGAGTTAGTGAATCTCATCATCTCAACGGAAGGAACAGCTTCATTGATCAATTCTCCAAGAATAATTTCATTTTCCGACACCACACCTTCAGGAACAGGATTTGCAAACACCTCCATGGCATGATCAAGTATTTCAGAATTGGCATATCCTCCAAAAACAGCTCCGAATCCCATGGAAAAATCAAGGTATTCTTTCCC
>JAKAWU010000010.1 GCA_021816965.1 Thermoplasmata archaeon
CGGAGACATTCCCAACCCCATGCTGAAGTCCTTATGGATCAATCACTGCATGGGAATTTTCATGCATGACTTTCTCATGATATTTCACAGGAGCAGTTTCATGCCTGAATCTCAATGCCTTTGTGAGGTATATAGGTTCGAATTCATCCCACGGCTTAAGTCGTGGGCTTTCTGCTCAGATGATCGTAAAATAATGAAAGTTAGAGATTGCTGGATGGAAAAATAAGTTTTACAGTTTTGCCACAGATACAACATATATGATTATCTATTTTAGTCGTTATCAGATGTTATTTTTTTATTAATGAAGAATGTTATACATGCTATAACTATCCTCAAATATCAGTAATTAGACGCAGGATACGGATGGAAATGATTATATTATGTAATGTTATAACACAAAACGTTTCCCTTAGAAATACTCATTATTTGGGTTTTTATGTAAGGAAATGGAAAAGAGCGGGTGTGGTGTAGCCTGGTAACACGCGAGCTTGCCAAGCTCGTGCCTCGGGTCCAAATCCCGGCACCCGCATAGTCTAAAAAGATCGAACAGTAATTTTTTCAAATAACCGTTTTCTATTTTCTGAATTGATTTTTAATTGAAATTGTATCCATAAATTTTATAAATCTACGCAATAACTGAGAGAAATTGAAACCATATTCCACAAAGGCAAAAATCATGAAAAATTTTAAAATTAGAAAAGTTCCAATTCTGAATCTTTATATTGAAAGATAACATGTAACTGCAATCTGGTAAGGATGGAATTCGAAAAATTCAAATTCATGCAATTTACGAGAGATATTTACGTAGGGCATGGAGTTATAAATAAAGCACCTGATGTAGTTAGAAAAAACCTCTTGAGGGGCAACGTTGCGATAATTACAGGCCACAACACATTCAAGATAGCAGGTAAAGAAATATCTATGCTGCTTGACGAGGCATCCATTGAAAATTCAGTTTTTATATGCGATAAGGCGGATGAGGAAAACCTGAACAGGGTAACTAGGGAAGCAAAAGAGTATGGTGCAGGAATAGTGATTGGTGCTGGAGGTGGAAGTAAGATTGATCTTGCCAAAAAAACGGCATACAACCTTGACATACCCCTTGTAAGCATTCCTACAACACCCAGCCATGATGGAATAGCATCACCGAGAGCGTCCATAAAAAGGGGAAACTGGTCTGTTTCCGAGGAAGCTGTGATGCCGGTATCCATTATTGCTGATACATACATAATGTCCAAGGTTCCTTACAGGTATCTGAAAGCAGGAGCTGCTGACGTTATTTCTAATGAAACCGCAATACTGGATTGGAAATTGGCAAACAGGATTAAAGGAGAAGAATTCAGCAGCAGTGCAGCTGCAATAGCTGAGTACGCTTCAAAAGAATTGGTTGAACGAGCACATCTTATAATGCCGGAAGTTGAGGAGTCTGTATGGTTAGTAACAAAACAGATTCTTGCTTCGGGAACTTCCATGGCAATTGCGGCCTCATCAAGGCCTGCCAGTGGCAGTGAGCACCTCATAGCTCATGCTCTGGAAACCATGGCCCCTGGAACTGCAATACATGGTGAACAGGTTGCACTTGGATGCATTGTAGCCATGTTTCTGCATGGAAAGGATTGGAAATACATGGAGAATGTGTTCAAAAAAATAGGCATATCAACAAAGGCCAGCGATTATGGTATTAGGGATAATATAATGATCGAGGCCCTGAGAACTGCCCACAGGATAAGGCCTGAGAGATTTACAATTCTTGGTGAAGTCGACCTGAGCTACCATGCTGCAGAATCTGCCCTCAGAATAACAAATATAATAGATTAAAATCAGGTAGATCAAAATGGCTTCAAAAGTAACACTTATAGGATTGGATCAAGCGGAAGTAGGTAATGTTTTCAGGTATGTGACCCCTTTGCAGGTCTGTTCAGATTGCAAGGTAAAGGGCGCATGTTTTATTCTAGAAAAGGGGAAATTATACAGGGTTTCCCAGCTAAGAGAGAAAGAGCATCCCTGCAAAGTTTTCAACCATGATAAGGTAAGGGTAGTCACAGTTGAAGAAGTACAGGAAGAGTTCATTGTGCCTTATGATAAAAGAGTCCAGGAAGGGTCCACCCTGAACATTGAAGGAATGGCGTGTGATCATATAACGTGCAGTTTCATCGAGAAATGCAATCTTCTGCACAATAAGGATGATCTTAAGATAAAGATATCAAAAATAGAGAGAAAAGCAGAGTGCCCAAAGAATTATGACATGAGGATCATAAGCGGTACATACGCTACGGGGAAAAAGTAGGAAATGGATGTTGTTATTGGTATAGCTGGAAAACCAAATGCCGGCAAATCAACTCTCTTTTCTGCCATGACAGGCACCATGGTTGCTATAGGGGACTACCAATTCACCACGACTGAAACAAACAAAGGTGTTGCATATATAGTATCCAAATGCCCTCATACTGAAATAAATAAAGAATGCAACCCAAGAAGGGGGAGATGTTTTTCCGGAATCAGGTATATTCCCATTGAAATTCTGGATATTCCGGGACTCATTGAAGGTTCTGGAAATGGGAAAGGAATGGGTAACAAATTCATGGATTCCATAAGAGGTGCATCTGCCATGATTAACCTCATAAGCCCTGTTTCTGACGGCAAGGAAATGTTATCTGCTCAGGAAATAGAGCAAGGTGCGAAAGAGGTTGAAACTGAAATCATTTACTGGTTTTCATCAAGGCTTGGATCAGAATGGGACAAATTCTGCAGGAAGGTTTCACATATGCAGGGGCCAATTGAAGAGAAACTTCTCCATAAGGTTGGTTTTTTTGGGATAGGACTGGATGAAATAAAGAAAATTCTGAATTCTGGCAACTTCCCTGAGAATTTATCTGCATGGAATGATGAGAACATGGAAAACTTCTCCAGAATTGCAATGACTGTGATCAGGCCTATAAGACGAATTGTGAATAAAGGTGACCTGCTTGAGAAAACTGAAGAATTTAGGGCAAAAAACATGAGTGTGATATCTGCAGATTATGAACTTTCTATTCAGAGAGCATACTCAGCAGGAATAATAAGTGATATGGAAAGTTTGGCACCGACAGATAAAGCAACTCAAAAACAGGTGGATGCGCTGGAGAAGATAAGATCAGATTTTCATACAGGAAAAATAGACAGAATCCAGAAGATTCTTACTGATATGATAAAGGTTCAAATGGAAAATATTGTAGTCTATCCCGTTTATGATGAGTCTAAGTGGTGTGACAAGGACGGAAAAGTTCTTCCTGACGCATTCATAATGAAAAACACTGACACTGCACTTGATCTTGCATTTGCAGTTCATACAGAAATAGGACAGGGCTTTATCCGTGCAATAAATGGCAGAAACAGGATGATTCTGGGAAAAAACTATGAGATGAAAGATTCGGACGTCATAAGAATCATATCAAAATAGTGATTTTAAATTTAAGAAATTACTTTCCTCAGTGTTTCAATAAATTCCTCCCTTGTTATTCTACCGGTGTTAACATTTCTTGGGCTTGGATGAAAAAGGCAGAATATTCTTTTTCCCCCTATTTCATAAGAAGCATTGTTTTTAAATTTGGCACCCTTCACATCAATATTCTTCCACTTAAAATATGAAATGATTGAATTGAAGGCCAATCCCCCTAGAATCACTATTTTCTCAAGGTTGGGCATGAGATCTATTTCCCTGTATAAAAAAGGGAGACAATTCCGAATCTCATCACTCTCAGGTCTGTTGTCAGGAGGCACACATTTAACTGCCAACGTTATGAATGAATCGTTATATTCGAGGCCATCATCACTGCTTACTGAATATGGTATGCTTGTCAATCCAACCTCATGCAGGCATGATATGAGGAACTCAGAACTCTTATCCCCTGTGAATACCCTGCCTGTTCTGTTAGCTCCTGAAGCAGCAGGTGCCAGTCCAATGATCAGGATTTTCCCATCAATGTCTCCATATCCAGATACGGGTTTTCGCCAGAAAACCTCTGTTGAATACCTTTTTGAATCCTTCAGGACGTTATTCCTGAAATCAACAAGCCTTGAGCATTTATTGCAGGAGTGAATCTCTTCCTTCAGCTTTTGTAATTCAGTATTCATAGATCTACCTCACATTATGCTTACATTGATAAGAAACTATGCACATTTCACTGTTGCATTACCATGTCTCTAAGTGATTTTTTGATTATTTTCCCGAGCGCATTCTTTGGAAGAAATTCAACAAATTCTATTGAATTTGGAATCTTATATTCTGCAAGGTATCTATTGCATTGCATAATTATTTCATTTTCCGTAACCCTGAGCCCTTTCTTCACCACAATAAAAGCTTTTATGAACTCAATATCATTCTTCTTGTATCCGATTACAGCAACTTCCTCAACATTCTTGTTCCCCATTATGACTTTTTCAATCTCAGCAGGAGATACCACAAATCCTTTGGATAAAAAAACATCGTTCTTCCTGCCAAGAATGTATATAAACCCATCATTGTCAATGCTTGCAATGTCCCCTGTGTACAGCCAACCTTCTTTCAAAACCCTGGCAGAATCTGTCGGGTTATTGCGAAACCCTGCCATGATCTGTGGGCCTGAGACTATCAGTTCACCAGTCTCACCTAATGGTACAGGAATTTTTCCTGTTTTCATGTCAACAATTTTGACATAAGTATTTGGAAGAGGCATACCAGCTGAATTCTCCTTCAGGATATTATAACCAATCGGCATGTAAGAAATGGTGGAAGCTGCTTCCGTCAGACCATAACCTTCAAGGATTTCTGTTTTTTTGATTCCTGATGAATTGGTTTCAACAAGATCAGATGAGGATAAATTACTGGATACGAGTGAAGAAACAGATCCAATTGTAGGTTCACGTACATTTATGGCCTCAAACATTTCTTTATGCATATAGGGGTTGCTGGAAAAAATCACGTTAGATTCCTTTGATATGGTTGTCACTGCGGCAAGTGTATCATCGTGATTTCCCATTATGACAATTTTAGCCCCAAGGAGGAATGGCAGAAGAATTCCATGCACGATTCCGTATGCATGAAAAAATGGGGCCCCTGAAATCATTGTGAGGGAATCTTTTTGAACAGGTGCTGCCCACTCCTTCATCTGATATGCATTTGAAACCAGATTCATGTGCGTTAAAATAACCCCCATTGGTGTGCTTGTTAATCCAGATGTGAAACATATTACTGCTGTTGTCTTTTCTGAATCAAATTGCTCTTCATCACGTGCTTGAATTACAACTCTTGCTTCGGACATATAATGAATGTTTTCATTCTGATTCCTGGTTTCAATCAACCCGGAAACTTTTCTTACCATACTTGATAATACGTTGTCTGTCATATAGGATTCATGTTCAACAATGATTAATTTTTTCAGATCTGTATATAAAATATTCAATATTCTTGGAACAATATCTTCCATTACAATCAAGGTGCTCGATGATGTCTCCCTAATTCTCTCCCTTAATTCGTGTTCTGTAAGCAAAATATTCATGGGAACTACAGTGGCCCCTAATTTAAGAACTGCAAAAAATGCAATGGGAAACTGGACAGAATTGGGGAGGAGTATTCCTACGAAACTTCCCTTCCTTACACCCATTTCGTATAGAAATGCTGAAAATTGATCTATTTCCCTTAATGTGTCTGCGTAAGAGAATTTTTTACCGTTATTAATAATTGCAGTTTTGTTGCTGTTGATTTCGACTGATGATTTAAAGAGAGAGTATAGTGACATTTGTGGAATATTGATTGTGCGTCGCATGAACCCGGGATAATTTCTTTCCCAAATGTTCTCGAGATTGTTGTCCTTTTCTATCACGAATGTTTCTCCCTTGAAAGTTAATCACGTATTCTATTGTCTTTTCATTAAATTACCATATAAACAATATATTTAGATTTTTGTCTAAATTAATTCAATTTGTGTAATTATTGTTTGAAATTTAATATATTGTATATATCTTATTTTTATCTAAGACCCACTGAATTTGACTTTATCCTGAAAAAAAATCAGGTGGTTATGGAATCCGTACCTGAATTTGCAGTCTCTTTGGATAGAAAGATTCCAATAGCCATTACAGCAATACCAATAATGACAAAGGATAACCAAAGTTCCAGGAGAAATGCAATGCTTGTACTTTTATTCCATATATACCATAAATATGTAATGAGTGTCAATGCAAAGCTTGCTGGTAGAGCGGCAAAGTTATAAACGGTTCCAACTGCTGTAGTTCTGTGTGCTTTGTTGAAAGTCTCTGTAAGGAATGCAGGAATCGAAGAGAAGATTGCAGCTTCGAAGAATGCAATAATTGAAAAAGCTACAACTGCCATTAGGTTGGAAACAGGCGTCAGAAGATAAGCAGGGATAAATGCTATGAAAAATAAAACTGTGAAGACACTGAGCGAAAGTTTCCTCCTGAACAGATAGAAACCTGCAAAGCCACCTATCCATACTCCCGCAAGAGATACGAGATTTATGTATGCATTTTGAATACTCATTTTTGCAATTAATGCACTCGAATTCAGTGTTGGATATGATATGTGATCAAACATGATTAAAAGTGTCGGGAAAAAGCTGAAGGTTATTATATTTATGAAAAGTAGTCCTGATAGAATGAGGAAAGTTGCAAAATATTCTCTTAACTGCCCGATTATACCGAACAGGGGGACTTTTTCCAGTTTCCCCTCTTTCTGCATATTCTTGAATACCTCTGTTTCACTGGTGAACAGCCTTATTACCAGGGCAGCAAGGGCAGGTATTATTGTTGTTAGATACATGTATCTCCAAGCCAAATCAGCTGATATGTGAAATGGCCCCTCAATCAAATAAATAACAAGAGATATAAGGAAAAATCCAACTCCGTATCCACTCTGCACGAATGATCCTACGAAGAGCCTGCTTTTCTGTGGAACATTTTCCATTGAAAGTGCTGCACCTCCTGCATATTCGGCACCAGCGAATATTCCAACCATGAAAAGCAATATGTAAAGTAGTACAGGTGCAATAAATCCAACTTGGGAATATACCGGAAGAAAGGCTATTGCAAAAGAGAAGATTGAAAAACCTATAATAGAATATACAAGCATAGTCCGGCGTCCATATCTGTCTCCCAGGAAATTGCCTAAAGTAATTGATCCGACTATTCTTGCAACTGCTCCAAATGGAAGGCCTAGAAATATTGCAACTAGAGAGAGACTACCAAAAGAATTTGGAAAAAATTGTGTAGACAAGGTACTTGCTACGAGTAGATAACCTATTGAAACATAGCCATCCATTAACCATCCTGAAAAAGCTCCAAACACAGGAATGATAGAAGTCTTGCTCACAACATGTTCAGTGGAATTACTTTCCGTCGCGTTTAAATCATTCACGGGACGTAATATTTATTCAATATTTAATATGACTACATCTTTTTATACATTCAGGAAAATAGTTCAAACATTTGTGAGTAGGAATCCCCTTCCCGGTCAAGAGGTCTTCTTGCTCACATCTGTTAAGCTGGGAAAAATTATTTTCTTTCTGTTGAAATTACAATTTCCTCTTTCAGACAGAACTGAGAGGAAACGCGTATTGGTTAATAGATTGCCTCCATCCATAAAATCAAATTGCTTAACATGAAGGATAGAATACATTCAGACTGCGAAAATTAAAACCTGTGGAGATGCCGCAAACAATCTTTGAAGTGAGAAGATTCCACTGAAAACAGAGAGTGGAGGTCACATGAATTTGAGCCAGAGCATCACCGGGTCATCCTCTCCTTCCAGTTGAGTTACAGTTTCACCCAGTGAACTTATGGTTCTAAATGTTGTGAAGAATATTTTATCATCTTCCCTGAACCCTGTCATTATGTGCTCTACGGGTTGTCCGTCTGGAAGATGTGCAAGTGCTTCAGGCATCTCGGGGCTGAAATGAAGCTCAATTGTATTATCCTCATTTTCATGGAGAGAATATGACCTGTTTATAAGTATATATTCCTTCAATTTCTCATATTCAACCCATGGTTTGTTGTTCATATGCTTAAATTACAGCATATTTTAAATCCCTTTGCCTTGAAATTATGATTCCTCATTTGTAATTATTGATTCTATCTGGTATCATTTCCATCCTGAAATAGCTGGAGCTCCCTGCTTCATATAGTTATAACTCGCGGGCCTCTTTTTGGATGAGCTGTAGCAGTAGCACTTTCCAATGGCGTCAAATTGGGGATGCTCTTCCCTACTTAATATTACAATGTTGCATTTGTTAATTGCTGAATGCATACCCGTATCCATCATAAGGCCACGATTCACAGAGATGGATGATAATTTTTAAATTGATTATTTTTACGTAAATATCAAAGGAATGGCCCCAGAAGTAGCGGAAGGATAACAGTTGCATCCCCATAAACATTGACAAATTTCGCATCTGGCCTGATCTTCTTCCATGAAATTGCCTCTTCGAGTTTTGCACCTGAAAGAGAACCATCAAATTCCTGTGCTGTTGTGATATAAACTGAGTAGTCAAGGCCACCTCTAAACTGATTCCACCATATGGTGTGGTGCTTGGAGATACCGCCACCTATCATCAGAGATCCTGTCTTTTTTGAATCAAATATTATGTCTGAAAGCTCATGCTCATCCTGAAGCACATCCACCATGAAATCTGGGTTCATTTCCCTGAAAGACCATAACTGTGAGCCAAATGAGCCATCAGTTATGCCTGGAACGAATACCTTGATGTTGTTTTTTGCAGCATTATACAGGATGGAAGATTCATTGTTTATCTCCAACCCGAACCTGTGGATGAGTTCCCATCCTGGCCAGACTTTCTTTTCTCCATACAGTTTTTCCAGCCTTGACTGCATGAATTGCTCCATTATTTCCCCATAGGATTCGTCAGGTATGACAACACTACCCAGCCTGTTGACACCTATATCCTTGAGTTCTCTGTCCGGGTAATCAAAGGAACCACAGTAATAATCCCTGAATGACCGGGCAATATCATGATCAAGTGTTCCGGTTGTGGTGATGATGACATCAACAAGTTTTCTCCTGACGATTTCATTTATCACCCCTCTGGTTCCAGTGGAAATGATGTCCGCCGGAAAGGAGAGGAACGTTGTGTTCTCATCCGAAAACATCTCTTTCATTATTTCATAAGCAACTGATATTTTTGAAGTAGTAAACCCGCCCGAAACGGCAAAATTCTCCATGAGTTCTCTCAGGCTTGTATTGCTGTTAACCATGGTATCTTTCACAGGTGTGGAAAGGATGCTCTTTCTATCTATTGACATAATGCAATATGTTTAACGCATATCTGATTTTTTCTATTGAAAAAAAAATCCGTGTTATGTTACTGTTAAATTATTACAGTATGTTGATGTCAACTACTACACCCTGAAGTATTGTAGTTCGCTGCAGGTCTCCCTATTGCACATGGACATGAATTCATCGAACTACAACTATCTGTTGATTGACTTTGGTTGAGAACCTCAGTGGGTTATTGACCATTTTTATACATCGGCACCCCCCATCCCGGCAGATGCTTTGACTCATTCAGTCCTCTCTTCGCGGAAGGTTTGCAATTGAAACCATTGTATCTCCATGCCAATGCATTGAAATTTGACTGCTGTTTTCAAACTCCTAACAAAAACTATTAATAATTTTCATAAATGATGAAAAAGAGATTAAAAATGCAAAAACGTGAAAATAATATTTCTAGAGATAATGGCAGAATAATGTCTGTAATGCTTATTTCACTCATTGTGGATGAATGGAATGTTTTCCTGATTCCACAAACTAATACATTTGTCAGGTCTTTCTTTCATCTGAATAATTTTTCGTTTGGCCTAATCACTGCAGTGGTCATAGGTGGAGCAGCCATAGGTTCTCTTTTGGGAGGCTACCTGACAGATCGATTTGGAAGGAAAATTATATTTCAGGCAGACATGATAGTATTTATCATTGCAGCCATAGCATCCACCTTTTCCACTGATTTCACGTTCTTTACCATCACAAGGTTCATTGCTGGAATAGCAGTAGGTGCTGATATTTCAAACGTTTATGCATATATTATGGAAAGTTCAGCCACAGGCAGGAGAGAATTCACAGGGGCCATGAATACTTTGATGGCTTCATTCTCTATTCTTGCGATAAATTTCGTTATACTGTACATGATGTTTATAAATGAAGCACAGAACATCATATGGAAATATCCCCTGATTCTCTCTGTGTTGCCTGCATCAATCGGTCTTGTTCTATCCCTGAGAATTGGTGAAACGGGATTGTGGAAAGAAGTCTCATCAAAGAATAAAGGAGAGAGAGGAAAAATCTCCGACATTCTTTCGAATGGCATTAAAAGGAAAACAACCATTTTCACCTGGATATCAGGAACTGCAAGCACCATTGAAATAGGCACATTTGCCTTCTTCATACCTTATATAATAAGAAACCTCGGAATCTCCTCACCCATGTCAAGAGAACTGATAATAATAGGAGTGTACGCTTTTGGTATTCCATCAGGTTATCTTGGGCCCAGACTCCTTCCACGGCTTGGATTGCGAAAATTGAGCTATGTCGGGTACATTATAACTGTTGTTTCCCTTATCTCTGCAGGGCTTTTGATCATTGAAAGGATGTACATACTTGTACCATTTTCAATGGTGATGTTTGTCTGGGGAAACCACTGGAATTCTCAACCTATACTGACTTCCCAGGCTCTTGTCTCACAAACTGAATACAGGGGAAGATCTGTTGGAATAACCAACTTCATTTCTGAACTGCCTGCTTTCCTCTCCATTACCTTATTCCCTTCGCTGATATCGTACATAGGCCTGGGTGAATCCACCCTCCTTATTGCACTGGCACCAGTGACTGGATTGCTTGCTGCACTGTACATTTTCAAGGAAATATATGGATATACGGATGATCTTAACATTTATGGCATATCTGCAATTGAGATGTCATGAATTTTAAGGGATTATCTTATAATACAAGTTTTTCTCAAAGTTTTTATTCTGATGTTGAATAACAAGCATATGGAATTTTCTGACACGGAATTAGCCACTGAAGCACAAATTCCGTTATCTTTCCGGAATGTCACAAAATCATACGGAAAAAATATTGCGGTAAATGGCCTAAATATTGAGATAAAGAATGGAGAAAAAGTAGCTCTCCTTGGAGAAAATGGTGCGGGTAAATCTACCACATTGAAAATAATCAGTGGGCTCATGAGGCCGGATGCGGGAAGTGTCAGAATTTATGGGCATCTTCCAAGTTCCATTTCTGCAAAGAAACATATTGGATATCTTCCTGAGGACCCGAGTCCATACCTGAATCTTTCTGTCAGGGAAAATCTGGAGTACATAGGAGCAATAAGGCAGGCTAGAAATCTTGAATCAAGGATTGATGATCTCATATACAATCTCCAGCTCAAGAATTATGAGAAACAGAAACCACTTTCTCTCTCGCGGGGCAACAGGCAGAAACTCTGCCTTGCACTTTCCATCATACATGAGCCATCATTCTGTGTCATGGATGAACCACTGAATTACCTTGATATACCTACCCAGGAGATCATTTTCCAGTATTTTGAAAACATGAATAGTTCATTCATTATTTCCACCCATATCCTTTCCATTGCAAGGAGATTGACTGAAAGAATTATCATAATTTCATCAGGAGCGAAAATCTGGGATGGGAAACTTGCTGAACTTGAAGAAATGGGTAAGAATGGTAAAACCATGGAAAATGTCTTGTCGGAATTGATGAAAAATGTTTCTTAAACTTCTCACTCTTCTTATCAGAACCAGATTCTCGAAATCATACCTAATAATTATATCTCTTGTGTTTTTATACTCAATTCTTGCCTTATGGATGGGTTTCACAGCCAGCTTTTTTATTCCCCAGTATTACCTCGGGTTTATCTTCGCCATATTCCTTGTACCATCAACATATATTGGAGGACTTTCCATCAATGAAGCCGACAGGGATTTTCTCTTCACTTCTGCCATTAGGAACAGAGATCTTATTCCAACCTTTTACCTTGCTCAGGCCATTGCCTCTTCTCTGATATTTATGTCTGCCACGCTTGTGTATCTTACGCTTCTGGCCGGTAATCTCCTGTATCTTGCATATGGAATTATCTCTGTAATCTGCATGTCACTTCTCCCCATATCCATGAGTCTTAACATGGCAGGAAAGGGTTCCATAATGAAGATTTCCATATGCACACTTGAATTCCTTTGGATTCTGTCATCATTCTTCGGATACACTATTGGGCCCATTTCTTTCCTGGATGGAGGGCCTGGCTCACTTATCTCCATGCTTGTGCTTCTTACCATAACTGTAATAACAACAAGTCTCGCATTCTTAAGTATCAATGCGGAATCACTTCCCTTCAGGTTCTATTCCTTTTCTGCAAGAAACAAAGATCGTTTTACAAGAACCCAGAAATTTGCAGGAATGAGAAGTGAGAAAGCAGTCATAAAATTAAATTTCACACAGGTTGATTTCACGAGCAGAGTGGCCAGTGTTGGGAATATAAGAGTAAGAGTGAACAGGATCAGTGTATATAGGCTTTTTGTGGTGATGTGCGTTTTCTCTGCTGCATATTTCGCTGTGAGTTTTTTCTATATCAGAATGGAAAACTTTCAGATTTTTATTGCAACATCATACATAGCATGGTTCCTGATCATTGCAATGAGCTCTGGAACTATGTCCAAGGAAAGGGCATGGCTTTCCCTGAGCGCAATGCCTATTGAATCATACATGAGACTTCTGATGATATCAAAGATCATACAGGCATTGTTTGTTTCACTACCCTTCTCAATAGTAACAATTTTTCTGGTTTTTGAAGGTATTCTTCCCACATCTGTACCACTCCTCTTCCTTTTTGTTGTACCTTCATTTGCAGGTATTAACTTCACTATTTCACTTATAAGAAAACCATACCAGGTACTTCAGGAAGATATTCTTCCATCAATCTATAATTCCTCTCAGTTCATGACCGTTCCAATTTCACTTTTTATGCTTTTCTTCATCTTTCTGGTGATGATATATCCATTTGCATTCCTACTCCTGATTCCTGGAACACTACTTGTCATATTTGCATCGTTCTTCAGTAGGTTTTACTGGCAGAACGGAATTTACAGATGGATAGAGATGGGTTATGTTTGAAAAAAATTTAAAAATTAATTGGAATAGAGTTGGTAATTTGGTGGCTCTGAAATTATTTTTATGTCATGTGGATGGTTTTCTCTCAGCCCACTGTTAGTGATCTTCACAAAGGTCGTGTTCTTTCTCAGTTCCTCAATGTTCCTTGAGCCAGAATAGCCCATTCCAGCCTTAATTCCGCCTACCAGTTGATACAGGACATCCTCAACCTTTCCCCTGTATGGAACTGCACCCTCCACTCCTTCTGCAACAAACTTGCTTCCGCTGAATTTTCCATACCTGTCAGAACCTTTCACCATTGCCCCCAGAGAGCCCATTCCCCTGTATGTCTTGTACTTCCTTCCATTTATTATCATTTCTGTTCCGGGGCTTTCATCAGTTCCTGCCAGAAGTGAACCGACCATGACTGATTCTGCACCTGCTGCAATTGCTTTCACTATATCACCAGAGAAACGTATTCCCCCATCAGAAATAATTGGAATATCATGCATCGATGCTATGTCAGCCGTTTCTGAAATTGCGGTTATCTGTGGAACGCCGATACCTGCAACAACCCTTGTTGTGCATATAGATCCTGGACCTATCCCTGTCTTGATACCATCAACTTCACATGATGCTATATCCTCTGCTGCCTGAGCAGTCGCAATATTTCCTACCACAATATCTACATCAATTTTCTTTCTCAGGGTTCGTATGGATGAAAGCACATTCTCGTTGTGTGCGTGAGCGGTGTCGATAACTATTACATCGGCACCTTCCTTTTCCATCAGGAGTGCCCTGTCAATGTCAAAGGGGCCAACGGCAGCACCAACCATTAATTGCCCCTCATCATCCCTTGTGGCAAGTGGGAATCTTTTTCTTGTGAAGATATCTTTTGATGTTATCAGACCCACCACCTTCATCTTCTTATCTACAAGAGGAAGCTTTTCAATGCGGTTCTTAAACAAAATCATTGATGCTTCATCTGGAGAAATGCCCTCTTCAGCATATATGACATCCTTCGTCATTATGTCCTTGACTCTTGTGCCATCCCTCTGTGCATAACCAAGATCTCTTCTTGTGACAATTCCAACCAGTTTTTCATGCTCAATAACAGGGAATCCTGCAATGTTCTTTTCATCCATTATGTTAAGTGCTACATTGGCAGGAGTTTCCGGATCAATAGTATGAACATTCCTTATAACGATGGATTCCTCTCTCTTCACTTTCCTGATCATTGTAGCTTCTTCATTCTTTGACATGTTCCTGTGGATTATTCCAAGTCCACCAGCTCTTGACATTGCAACTGCCATGTTCCATTCAGTGACTGTATCCATGGGGGAACTTGTGATTGGTGAATTTAGTTTTATCCTCTTGGAAAATCTTGTGGTAACATCAGTCATAGATGGCTCTATAAGTGATTTTGCCGGTAAAATTAGTACATCATCAAAGGTCAATCCTTCTACAATTTTAGATAACTTATCGTGGAACATGAGAAGTGAGGTTAAATCACTTAATAAATATTGCCAAATATTGCCCAAAAATGCCTGTAGAATCCATGTGTGCAGACATCGTTTGAAAAATCATTAAGGATTAAAAATTTCCATTTTATTAGTGGAATAAAGTTTCTCTAGTTTTCCAAGATGTTCATGGATTATGGAGTCATAATCATAACTTATGACCTCATAGTATCTCTGCACTATTCTGGAAGGGATGCCAATTTCCAAACTTGCTGCAGTTTTTCTCTTTTCCCATGGAGTCACCCTGAAATCAGCGGGAAAAACGTCTGATGAATCAGGTCCCTTTTTCCTGACTGTTACTGCATAAATACTGTAAAGGTTGTAAAGCCTGCTGAACATGTGTGTAACATCATAAATGATCCTGAAGGAACTACTGTATACAGAGAGCGCAGCGTCTCCTATTACAAGTGCAAAATCATTTTCTTCAAGCAGTGATGTCGGGTCTGAATGCTTACTCCTGATCAGTATTGAATCTGGAAATGTTTTATCCAGGACCAAACGAAGGAAAAATGCAGTGGTTTCAGTCTGGCTTGTGACCCCTATTCTCATTCTATCATGAGGTTCTTCATTTCGTGATATCATGAGATTCGACATAGAATGCCCAAGGCCCGTTATTGTAGGACCTCTTACGAGATTTAATTGATCTTTATTATTGAAATAATCCACAACGGAAATCATGGCATAATCAACTTTTCCCGACATTACAAGGGACAGATTTTCCCTTGTGTCATGGCTTTCCACCGAAATTTTATCCTTCATGTGTTCCCTTAATGGAATGCTGTGTGTGAGATTGATCAGGGAGATGCTGCTCAGAAATATCCCCTTATATTATAGAATGTGTCTCTCTTTGCAGGTATTTTCCCTACTTCCCTTATCATGGATGATAATTCTTCCACTGTTGTCTGCTCATGCCTGTTTGTTGCACCGAATATCTTTTCGCTTACGGCGGTTCCGACCAAGTCATTTCCACCTCCAGTCAGTGCCATCTGGGCTATTCCCTTTCCCATTGCCACCCAGTAAACGCTGATGTTTTTTATAGAATTTCCCAAAATGATCCTTGCAAGGGCGATCACCTTAAGGTCCTTGTCCCCTGGCGATGGTCCCTTCACCATTCCCATTTTCAGCAAAGGAGTGTTTTCAGGACTGTATTTCAATGGGATGAAAGAGAGGAAACCTGGCGATTCAATCTCGCAATCCCTCAATTTTATCATGTGATCTGCTATATGAACCCATTTTTCCACATGTCCATAGGTCATTGTGGAATTCCCCCTGATTCCCATGGAATGAAGAAGCTTGGCAATATTGAGATATTCCTCACCGCTTATCTTTTCAGGTGTGGTGATTGTCTTTCTGATATCCGGATCAAAAATCTCCGCTCCTCCTCCAGTGTGTGCCTGCATGCCAGCAGCATGAAGCCTTTCTATAGTTTCCTTGACCGAGTTTCCTGTGACCTTGGCAATGAAGGATATCTCTGGTATAGTGAGTGCTTTAAGAGTACTTTCAGGCATGTAATTCCTGACTGTTGAGAAAATTTCCTCATAATATTCAAGTGGAAGATATGGGTTGAACCCTCCTACCATATGGATTTCAGTCGGATGAAAAGCCTTTGCTTTCTCCAGTTCATTCTTCACATCATCCACAGTGAGTTCATATCCCCGATCAGTTTTTCCCCTGATCTTTGCAGGAACATAAAAAGCACATATGGGACAACTTGCAGCACAGAAATTACTATAGTTGATATTATATGAGACGGCGAAGGTCACCCTGTTTCCAATCTGAAGATCAGTAAGTGAGTCTGCCATGGACATCAGTTCATGAACAGAGAGGCTTTCTAACATCTCCATTGAATCCTTGACATCAAACCGGTGATTATTCCTTGAAAGTTCTGACCAGTAATCTGAGGAATAAGTGTTCAACATAACTCCATATTTCAATATTGTTAATAACAATTATTTAGGTAAAGTTTTACACAACTTTCTATGCATTATCCATTACAACAGGTGATTCACATAAATCTTTTGCAATTCTTTATTTATTCATGAAAGATACTGATTCATGTTTATGCAGTCGGATGATCCCATGGTAGATATCATGGAAAGGGCAATAAGAGGTGCTCCTATCTCCAGAGATGAAATTGTATACTTATATAATGAGGTCGATATCAATAAACTTGGATATGCTGCCCGGATTATAACTGAAAAACTCACTGGAAGACAGGTCAGTTTTGTCTCGAACATGATATTCAATTACACAAACATATGCAATGTGAGATGCAAATTCTGTGCGTTTTACAGGACTGGAACGGAATCTGATGCATACACACTCACATCACAGCAGGTTGTTGACAGGGTGAGACATTTTCATGAGTTATATGGAATAAGACAGTTGCTCATACAGGGTGGTGTGAATCCTGACCTTCTCCTGAGTTATTATACAGAATTATTCAAGCATATAAAGCAACAGATCCCTGAGATAGGAATCAATGGTCTCTCAACCTCGGAAATTTCATTCATAGCAAGGAAGGAGAAGATGAGCATCGAGAAAACACTTACTGCTCTTAGGGAAAGTGGCCTTGATACTATTCCGGGTGCAGGGGCTGAAATTTTCGATGATGAAGTGAGGAAAGTTCTGAGAAGGCCCCCAAAGAGTGGAGAACAGTGGCTCAATGTCATGGAAACTGCCCATAAAATGGGAATAAAGACAAGCGCAACAATGATGTTTGGGCATGTTGAAAATGCGTACCACAAGGCTGATCACCTTCTTGCACTGGTAGAACTGCAGAAAAAATATAACGGATTTCTCTCCTTCACCCCATGGAATTTTGAACCTGGAAATACAGAGCTTGAAAAAGAGGGACTTGTGTCTGGGAGAGTTGGTGGGCAGGAGGTTCTGAGAAACATAGCAATATCAAGAATTGTGCTTAACCGGCACTTGCCCATAATCCAGTCCTCATGGCTTACAAATGGAGTGCAGATGGGACAGATGGCTATTTTTTATGGAGCGAACGATTGGGGTGGAACAATATATGATGAAAAGGTCATACCTGCCACTGGGAAAATGGTTGGAAACCTCAGAAAAGAAACAATTATAAGGGCTGTGAAAGAGATTGGAATGGTGCCTGTTGAACGCGACAATTCATACAGGATCGTCAGAACGTACATCTGATATTCATGCCTTATAGTATAAAGATGACCCCTGAAGATTTTCAGGTGGAAGAGATACCTGTTGAAATTCCAGTGAACCCTGATGGAAAATACCTCATTTTGCGAATCAGGCTCATGAACTGGGAGACAAACCACTTTGTCTCTTATTTGTCAAAGGTCCTCTCCATTAGCAGGAAAAGAATTACCTATTGTGGGACAAAGGACAAGAGAGCTGTCACAACACAATTTTTCTGCATCAACATTCCAGGAACTCACCAGTTCAATATCAAAGATTGTGAAATCCTTGAAAGTTTCAGATCTGACAGAATGCTCTCACTGGGAGATTTAAGAGGGAATAGATTCTCAATAAGGGTGCAATCAGACAATGATGAAAATATTGTGATGGAAAGATATACATCGATCAAAGAACATGGAGGATTCTGGAATTATTTTGGCGAACAGCGCTTTGGAAGTGTGAGGGCAAATACCGATATTGTTGGGAAAAAGCTTCTAAAATATGGCGTTGAAGCTGCGGTGAGGGAGTATCTGTATGATCCGGATATTGATCTTGAGCAATACAGGGTCAATCTTGGAAAAACATGGGATTATGCCGCTGGAATTAAGGAATATCCAGAGCATCTCCAGTTTGAAAGAGCTATGATGAATTCTCTTGTTCATGAGGAAAATTACGCCCTTGCATTTGATACGCTACCAAAGAACCTGAAAATGATGTTCATTCATGCATATCAGTCAAGGATATTCAACAGAATCATAGATTTAAGGAAAGAGATGATGGAGCACCCTGAAACTGCAGTTGCAGGAGATTATGTCTCGCCATGCGATTCTCTATCAAATATAAACGAGGATCAGATCATAAAGGTGGATAGTTTCAACCTTGACCATATCAACAGGATGATAAAATCCGGTAACGTTTCCCTTGTTGCTCCCCTTGTGGGATATTTAACACCGGAAATCGATGGTATTCCGGGTGAAATTGCTCAAAAAGCACTGGATGAGGAGGATGTCAGAAGAGGGGATTTTGATATTCCCGGAATGAAGGAATTCTCCTCCACTGGTACTTTCAGAGCCATACAATTCAGGCCAGTTGATCTTTCAATAAGTGATGGATGGCTCAGATTCTCCCTGGGAAGAGGAATGTACGCCACAACACTCATTAAGCAGATCTTCTCAGATTAAACCTACTTTCTGCAGTTCTTTTTTTACCTTGATGACTGCCTGCTCAATTTCATTTTCTTCCTTTGCGCCAGTGCATACAACCTTTCCAGAACCGAACAGCAGAAGAACAACCTTTGGCTCCTCTACCCTGTAAACTAGACCGGGGAACTGTTCGGGTTCGTATTCAACATTTTCAAGGCCAAGGGACATGGCTATCTGTGTGAGGTTCAGATCGGCTTCAAGATCGTAAACTGCTACAATGTTCTGCACAACTATCTCAGGATCGTCCACGACCTCAATTCCTGATTTTTTCAATTTTTCAATAATAGTCTTTATGGTAAGTCTTACATTGGCAAGATTTTTTGCACCAGTACAGTTGACTTTACCACTTCTAAATATAAGAACCGCTGTTTTAGGATCATGCAATCTGTATATGAGGCCGGGAAACTGCTCTGGTTCGTATTCCGATCCTTCCAGTGCTAGTGCAATCTTGCTGAGATCCAGATGCTCTGCAAGCGATGTCGATGCCACTATATTTTCGATATGTATCTTTTCTCTCTCGCTCATAAAAAACCAACATAGGATATTTAAACTATATATAAATGTTATATAAAGGGATAGAAAAATCAGACTAAAAATTGATAATGATCACTCAATTTTGCAGCTGAGGATCTTAACATCTGTTACAGGCCTGTCGTTTCTGCTTGTCTGGACTTTACCTATCTTTTCCACTGTTTCCATACCTTCAACCACTTTCCCGAAGACGGGGTGTTTTCCGTCCAGATAGAGATTGTCAACAAGATTTATGAAAAACTGACTTCCACCTGTGTTTGGTCCTGCATTGGCCATGGAAATTGTTCCCTTCTTGTTGTGATTGTCCTTTGAGAACTCATCTTTGATTGTGTACCCGGGGCCCCCTGTTCCATTTCCTTTTGGGTCTCCACCCTGAATCATAAAACCACCAATGACTCTGTGAAATATTGTGCCATTATAGAATCCTTTTTCTGCAAGTTTTATGAAATTGCCTGCGGTTATAGGCATGTTCTTGTCGTCCAGCTCAATGACAAACTTTCCCATGTTGGTTTCCATATGTGCTTTCTTCATTTTAATCACATGTGATTCCTTACTCGGTTATGATTTCTTCTAAACATGTTGACTTTTATCTTTGGAAGTTAATATTCTTTCTTGATAATACTTTGCAGATATGCACCACCATCCCCTCTATCCCAATGTGGTTGAGTTCAGGTATTGCCTTTTTGTTATGTTATATGCATTATTTAGGCCAGCATGTATGAATGTTCCATCTGAAGATTGAAATGTGCCTCTTTAGCTATTTTCCAAAGTATGTATTTTGGTGTTCTCTGGTTTCATTACCGGGAAAACAACCTTTATTTTTTTAATGGTTCTGATTCCCATGAATATATTCGGATGCTCATTCCATGTCCTCATTTCTCTCAAGAACCAGTTCCAAGATTGCATAACTTACCTGATTGTCCACGGTGCTATCTCTGATATAGATCTGTTCAGTTTTGTTAACTTTCATACCCAGCCTTTCGCCAGTAGTTTGTTGTCTCTGAATTGAAATATAATCTTAACACAGAAAACTAAAATATACTATAGGGGATATACACCAATGAGCGATTTGGAGAATGAAGATATATTAATCTCAGGTTTTGATCCTTCACAGATCAGGACTGCCTGGGAACACTTTTTTCAGAAATATGGTTATTTCAATGTTATAACAGAGATGAGTTCCCATTACCCTGAAGTGAGAAGCCTGTATGTCTCCTATGAGGACATAGACGAATTCAGTTCGGACTTTTCCCTTTACCTCATCCAGAATGCAGAAGAAACCATAGATTGGGGGGTGAGCGTGATCCGTGATTATATCTCCACACCAAACATGTCAATAGGTGGGAAAAACAAGAATTCCATCATCGTAAATATAAGAATTATAGACCTTCCTGAGAACATCAAGATTGATATACGAAATCTGAGAAGTATCAATGTGGGCAGGCTCCTCAGCATAACTGGAATTGTTAGAAAAACTGCTGAAGTGGCCCCAAGGCTCTACAATGCTGCTTTTATGTGCTCATTCTGTGGATATGTTTCATTTGTCCTTCAGCAGAAGGGTAGGGTTGAAATGCCTGAAAGATGCGAGAATAATGAGTGCGGTGCATTGGAAAAAAACAAGCCCAGATTCACACTCAGACTTGAAGAATCCAAATTTATAGATACGCAGAAAATAGAGATTCAGGAGGAACCAGAGAATATCAATGGTGGTGCCCAGCCCCTTCGTCTTACTGCAATCATTGAAGATGATATTGCAGGAAAGATATTCCCCGGAGACAGGGTCACTCTTGACGGAATTATCAAGGCTGAGCAGAAGATGCTTGCAGGAAACCTTCTAACGGAGTTCTCCACACACCTGTATGTCCTGAATATAAGAAAGGCCACAAAGGAGGTGGATGATGTCGTCATTACGCCCGATGAAGAGAAAGAAATTCTTGATATGGCCAAGGATCCTAAAATTCTGGACAAACTTGCAGGTTCCATCGCACCGACTATATTTGGGCTTGAAAACATAAAAAAGACACTTGCACTGCAGATGTTTGGCGGTGTGAGAAAGACCATGAAAGATGGCACGACCATCAGGGGTGATATTCACATAATGATGGTTGGTGATCCAGGTACCGCAAAATCACAACTTCTAAGGTACATGTCCGAAGTGTCTCCGAGAGGCATACTTGCAATCGGTAAGGGCTCAAGTGCTGCTGGACTCACAGCTGCTGCTGTAAGGGATGATTTTGGTGAAGGGAGATGGACCCTTGAGGCAGGGGCACTTGTTCTTGCTGACAATGGATTCGTAGCCATTGATGAGCTTGATAAAATGGATGTGAAGGATACTGCAGCCATGCATGAGGCAATGGAGCAACAGACAGTAACAATTTCAAAAGCAGGAATCATAGCAACGCTCAAGTCCAGATGCTCTGTTCTTGCTGCAGCTAATCCCGATAAGGGGAGGTATGATGAATCATCAGAATTAATGGAACAGGTCAAGTTCCCTGCACCACTTATATCGAGATTTGATGTCATTTTCAAGATGATTGACAGACCGGATGAAAAGAGGGACTCAGATCTTGCAACACATGTCCTGAATGCGCACAGGCTTGGGGAAATATATAGGAGTTATGAATTGAAGAATGAGGAAGAACCGGTCCTTACTGAGGAGGAGAAGGTTTATGAGCCACCATTCTCAAAGGAGATGCTGAGGAAATATGTTACCTATTCCAAAAGCCATGTTATTCCGAAGCTCACTCCGGATGCCATTGAGTATCTCAGGGAAGAGTATGTCAGGACAAGAAATCCTCCGGGAAGAAAAATAGATGGGCGACCTTCTGTTCCAATCACTGCAAGGCAGCTTGAGTCGACCATCAGGCTTGCAGAGGCTTCTGCCAGGGCAAGACTCTCGACTGCTGTAAGCCTTGACGATGCCATAATCGCGAAAACTATTGTGGATTCTTTCCTGAAGGAACTTTCATCTGATAAGAATGGATATGATATCGATATACTTGAAACTGGAATAAGTGCTGCCAGAAGAACCAGCATTGATGAATTGCTCTACATCATAAGAGACCTGAAGGCCATGAAAAAAGGTGCTGCTCCTTTGGAAAAAGATGTGGTTGAGGAAGCTGTTACAAGAGGGATGAAAAAGGAGGACGCAGAAAAAACCATAAGAATGGCAATCTCATCCACTATACTGTACAGGCCCATGGATAAATGCATAGACGAGGTGTGATGATGCCGGATCCTATAAACATGAAAATGATCCATATCAATCAAGAAATAGTTCTCAGCGCTGCAGATCATGATCTCATTGGAAAGGTCGTTGCAGAAAATGGACTTCACATAAATATAACAGAAGATTTTTACGGAGACAACACAGTGAGGATCGGAATGCTTGATGAGGCCATTGAGATATGCACCATAGGGAATTTTGTTGGTGAAAAATCTGTTGGAAGGGCAGTAAAAATGGGTGTAGTTGATCCTGATAATATCATAACAATTGCAGGTGTTCCACATGCACAGTTTGCCAGAATGAGGTGATATCATGAGCCAGAAAGAAGCCATGGTAAGGGATGTTTTCAAGAATATCAGCAAAAATTATGATTTCTTTGATTCACTCATGAGTTTTGGGATGGATAAAAGATGGAGAAGAATTGCAGTAGACATGATGGATATCCATGATGGGATGAGAATTATGGACGTTGGTGCAGGTTCCGGAAAAACCATAGAGGAGATCACAGTGAGATATCCAAATTCTATGATTGATGCTATAGATATCACACAGGAAATGTTTCCCGGAAACATGAAGAACGTGAATTTCAATATTGCCTCTGCTGAATCAATCCCTTTCCAGGATGGTTCCTTCCAGCGAATCGTATCTTGTTTTTTGACAAGAAACGTAGAATCCCTTGAGAATTACTTCTTCGAAGCTTACAGGTGCCTTGAGAAGGGAGGCGTTTTCTGCAACATGGATATTTTTGATCCAGGGAATAGCTTCATTTCACCTCTCTTCAGGACATACTTCTATAATATCATGCCCAGGCTCCTTGACAGAACAAGCAGGAGCCATTCCTATTCATACCTTGCAGGTTCAGTGAAAAGATTCATAACTCCCTCAGCAATGGTTGAAATACTTGAAAATTCGGGGTTCAGTGAAGTTATAACAAGAAGGCTTGCAGGTGGAACTGTCTATATTCACAAATGTATTAAATAAAAGATATTTCATAATAAGCATCAATGTATAAATACAATCATTTTATACCTTTATCTATGTATGGAGTTAAAAATAAAGATATCATACCGGAGCAATGGTACAACATCACGCCTGACCTTCCTGAACCATTATCACCTCCGAGGGATCATGATCCGGAAAGATCTTCAATTGATCTCCTGAACAGGATTCTTCCTTTGGAAGTGCTGAAACAGGAATTCACCTCGAGGAGATATGAGAAAATACCTGATGAAATCCTCAGGCAGTATGAACAGGCTGGAAGGCCAACTCCCCTTATCCGGGCAAGGAATCTTGAGTCCTTTCTGAATTTTACAGGAAAAATATTTTACAAGTATGAGGGTGCAACAGTCACAGGTTCCCACAAGATAAATGCTGCAATTCCACAGGCATATTATGCTGCACAGGAGGGTGTAACGGAAGTAGCAACTGAGACTGGGGCAGGGCAGTGGGGTACTGCAACTGCTCTTGCTGCTTCACTGAATGGAATAAAATCAAAGATATTCATGGTGAATGTGAGTTTCAGGCAGAAACCCCTGCGGAAAAGAATAATTGAAATTTATGGAGGAAATGTTGTTGCAAGCCCCAGTACACTGACTGACTATGGAAGACAGATCCTGAAAAAGGAACCTGAGCATCCGGGGACACTGGGGATTGCCATCAGTGAGGCTGTTCAGTACACCCTGGACAATAATATAAGATACCTTATGGGAAGCGTGGAAAACTCAGTCATAACATTCCAGAGCATCATTGGGCAGGAAGCGCAGAAACAACTTGAAATTGAAGGGGAGGAACCGGATGTGCTAATCGGATGCGTAGGAGGAGGAAGCAACTTTTCGGGTTTCGTTTTCCCTTTTATGAAAACAGATGTTGAGATGATTGCCTCTGCAGCCTCTGAAGTGCCAAAATTTTCCAAGGGAAAATACAGATATGACCTGATTGACACCGCAGGTATACTTCCACAGCTAAAGATGATATCACTCGGAGCAGATTATGTTCCTCCGCCAATCTATTCTGGAGGTTTGAGATATCATGGCGCTGCCCCTGCACTCTCAATGCTTGTGAACAATGGAAGGATCAGAACGGATGAGGTAACTGAAGAGAAAAGCATGGAAGCAATGCAGATATTTGCCAGAACTCAGGGAATTGTTCCTGCACCCGAATCAGCTCATGCAATTGCAACTGCAATTGACTACTGCAGGAATCATGAAAATCAGGGAAAAACAGTTGTGCTTAATGTTAGCGGGCATGGATTGCTTGATCTTTCAATTTTCGGTGATTAAATGAAACTTGCACTCTATTTCACATTTCCATATCCCTCAAGGGTGGCGTTTGATAAATTCATCAATAGAACCTTACTACTGAATTACGAATATGTTGAATTGGGCATACCAACTGAGCACCCTTACTATGATGGCCCAATCGTAAGGAGAACCCATGGAAAGGCCATGGAAGAATTTTCCATGAAACTGCTGGAGGATACAGTTCATATGATCAGGGAGAAAGGAAAGAAAGTTTATGCCCTTGCATACTGTAATCTTTTTGAAAATGATCCGGATGGATTCATGTCTTCAATGGAAGATGCAGGCTTTGATGGCTTGATTCTCCCTGATCTACTAACTGATTATTACAGTATAAGGAAAGATATTGCCTCATCTGTTTCTTCCCATGGACTGGAACTGATTCCATTCTTCAATTCAACCACACCAGATGCCTCCATTAATGAAATTCTGCAGTTAACCAACAGCTGGGTGTATTTTGGTCTCCAGCCATCCACGGGTATCAGGGTCCCTCTTGATATACCAAGCATGTACAGCAGGATAAGGAATCTCTGCGGAGAGAGGGAAATCATTGTTGGATTTGGCATCAACAGTGCCGGCACCATAAAAGAACTGAGGAAAATAGGGTTTGATGGCATAGCAGTTGGTTCTGCATTCGTAAATTCCATGGAAAATGATGATCAGGTTGCTTTCGACCTGCAGATTAAAATGCTGGAGAGTGAAACACATGGATGAGGCACTCCTGGAAATACTTAATGGGAAACTTGCGAAAGGACATGACATGAATAGAATGGCATGCCTCCTTTCTTCTCCGGATGCGACTGACAGTTTAAGGGCAGCATTTCTCTCATCTCTCTACGTGAGGGGTGAAACAGCAGAGGAAATTGAGGGATTTGCTTCAGGCATCATGTCTATGGCATCCATAAAACCATACAGGAAGTGCACTGACATAGTTGGAACAGGTGGAGATAGAAAGGGGACAATCAATGTCAGCACTGCATCCGCAATTGTCTGTGCTTCCCTTGGTATTAAAATTGGAAAACATGGAAACAGGAGCATTACAGGAAAATTCGGAAGTGCAGATTTCATGGAAGCATGCGGTTATGATTTTTCAATGAATGGTGAAGAAATAGTAAGAAATATACTAAATGAGAATTTTGTATTCATTCTTGCCCCTGAGTACAATAATTCATTCATGTCATTTTCTTCAGTCAGGAAAAAGTTAGGACACAGAACAATATTCAACATAATGGGGCCCATTACAAATCCGCTGGGCCCGGAAAAGGCAGTTATTGGAAGCATCAGTCCTGAAATGCAGGGTATGATTGCAAGAGTGATGAAGATTAGGTCTGTGAATGGTTATTCCATAACATCTTCAGACGGAATGGATGAAATTTCCCCTATTTCAGAGTCTTTCCTAATGGAAGTTTCTGATTCGATAAAAACACATGAAGTGGACGGGAGGAATATCATAGGAAGAAGGATTTCTGAAAATAACATAGAAGGAAAAGAGAGGGAGACCCTATTCAACCTTACGCTTTCCGGAATAAAGGGAGAAAACAGGGATGCATCAGCATTTATTGCTCTCAACGCTGCACCTGCACTTCTTCTTAACGGAGTTTCGGGCACATTTGAAGATTCTTACAAGATTGCACTGAAATCCATGGAAAATGGAATGGCATTCTCAAAACTTACCAAAATCACGAAGGGAAAGGTGCTGGAGGCAGATACAGTTGCTGGTTAAGGTATGTGGTATAACCAATGTGGGAGATGGAATCATGGCATCAGAAATGGGTGCTTTTATCCTTGGAGTTGTCCTTTCAGAAAGATCTATAAGAAAAGGGACTGTGGAAGTGGTTTCACAGCTCAAGTCATATGGATACTCGGTTGCAGCAGTTCATACATCCATGAATGATGCCATCACTTCGGTTGGGGATGAGGACTACATACAGCTTCACTTCCCTCATGTCATACATGAAGTTGAAGAGATTAAAAAACTCGGAAAGAAGGTCATATCTGTGATTCCAGTAGATTCCAGCACTGAATACATAGGAGAAATAAAGCAAGCATCTGATCTAGTCCTATTTGAACATAAGCCTGAAATTGTGGATAAAATGACTCAGATCTCTCCATTTATGGATAAATCTACAGGAGTTGCAGGAGGGATCGCGATAAATAACCTGAGAGAGATAATTTCGCATGAACCGGGATTCATAGATGTAAGCAGTTCGCTTGAATGTGCACCTGGTAAGAAGAGCAAACAGAAGATGGAGAAATTTTTCAGGGAGGTGAAACTGCTTGGAAATACTTGCGAACAGGATGCGTGATCTTGCTTCAAGGAATATAAATTTTGCCTACTTCTGCAGGTTCAAGGATCATGACAGACTTATTGGTGAGGAAAAACTGTACACAGGAAAGGAGGCGATCAACTTAATTAAAGCGGAAACGCTTGATCATGTTTCTGTAGAGGTGCCAGTTATCGTTTCATTTTCCTATGTGAACAACATATTTGAAAACATAAAGTACAGTTCTGAATATCCTCCATTATCTTATTTTATTCCTGACACTGCAGAAACAGGAAGATACATCAGAAGGAATGTATTCAACCCGTCTCCTCCTTCAGGATTTCCAAGTGATCATGAATTTGAGACGGAAATCCTGCATATGAGATCACTCATAAAAGAGGGAGAAATGCTTCAGGTAGTTCTTTCAAAGGAATTTGGCCCCCTCAGCATTGATCCTGTGGAACGACTTCTTTCATTCCTTGAGAACGACAGGTCCATGTATGTTTTCTATTACAGGATAGGCCCCTATGAAGTGATTGGGAGCTCACCGGAAAATGTTATAACGAGGAATGGTAAAATAACGATGATAGAACCCATTGCAGGAACAAGAAAGATATCACAGGATCATATGGAAAATTTGGAGATTGAGAGAAACCTTCTTGGTGACCCAAAAGAACTACTTGAACATAGGATGCTTGTGGATCTTGCAAGAAATGATCTTGGAAAGGTTTCGGAATATGGAACTGTAAAAGTTGTAAAATCCATGGAAATCAGGAGATTTGCCTCGGTTATGCACATTGTGAGCAGGGTAGAATCTACTTTGAAAGAAGATGCTACGAACAGCAGAATACTGGATGCAGTCTTTCCAGCAGGTACAGTTTCAGGGGCCCCCAAGGAGAGAGCCATATATCATATAAAGAGAACAGAGAAGATGGAAAGAGGAGTATATGCAGGGGCTGTCGGAATTGTTTCGGAAAATGCCATGGATCTTGCCCTTGCTATCCGAACAATATATGGCAGGGATGGGCTATATTACACCAGAGCAGGTGCAGGAATTGTAAAGGATTCAATTCCTGAGAGGGAGATGGATGAAATTTTCATGAAGGCATTTTCTGCAGCAGGAGGTGAATTGTATGAAATTACTGGTTGTAAACAACCATGATTCCTTTGTGTACAACATAATCCAGATACTTGGAAAACTAGGGAACAGCTACGATGTGGTGAACAATGAGGATGCAGATAAAGTGAAACCTGAGAAATATGAAAAAATAATAATATCTCCCGGACCCGGGACACCCCTTAACACGAAGGATAGAGGAAATGTGGACATTCTGCTGGACATGGCAGTTGACCAGCATGTTCTTGGAGTGTGCTTCGGCCATCAACTTCTCGGAATGAGGATGGGTTCAGAAATAAGAGTGATGGATGAACCGATGCATGGGGAGGTTGACGTGATGATTCATTCTGATTCTCCATTGTACAAAGGCATCCCAAGGGAGTTTCAAGCAGTTAGATATCATTCGCTTGCAATTTCAGGAAATGACAGTATTGTAGTAGATTGTGTTTCGGAAAGAGATGGGGCCATAATGGGATTCCACAGCACCGATATGAAACGTTTTGGCGTGCAGTTCCATCCTGAAAGTTATTACTCTGAATATGGCGAGAAGATCATATCAAATTTTTTGGGGGCATGCTGATGGCCCTTGTTGATGAAATTTACAGGAAAAACAGGGCGAGAAAATATAAATTGGATGGCAGAAGAACAAGGAATACCATATCACTGGAAGGAACCATAAAAAATATCAACAAAAAAAGAAAGAAAGGATTCATCATAGAGTTCAAAAGATCATCGCCATCTGGATTCAGGGGAAATACAGTACTCAATCCTGAAGATTTTGCAGTTATGGTGCATGAATATGCAGACGCAATCAGTGTGCTCACTGAGCCGGATCACTTCAATGGAAGCCTTCAGGACGGAACGAGGCTGCAGGGTATGAATATGCCCATGCTCATGAAGGATTTCATCTGTACGGAGGATATGATTCTCGCGGGATACCACAGCGGATTTGACGCTGTTCTCCTGATTGCAGACTTTCTCAGCGGAAATGACATGGATGTTCTTGTAAATTATGCACTTTCACTTAAAATGGATGTACTTGCGGAATTCCATGATACGAAAGCACTTGAGAGAATACCTGAGAAAGCCGGAATACTTGTTGGATATAACAGAAGGAATCTCAAGAGCCTCAAGATGGAGCCGAATGAAATTAATGCCATGAGTATGATTAGTGAGAGAAAAGCGTTGAAGATACTGGAAAGCGGCATAGGTAGGGATAACTTTCAGGAACTGCTTGAAACACCATATAATGGGTTCCTGATAGGGACCTCTGTGCTGAATGAACCAAAATTTTTAAAAGAGATTAAAGAGGGTGAAAGTAATTATGTTGACAGAAAACATGCGTAAAGTGAGAGAACTGTTACCAGAGGGTGAAATATCCTTCATAGCGGGCCCATGCTCAGTGGAAAGCAGAAAAATGCTGAATGATGTTGCAGGATTCCTTTCAGGGATAGGAGTCAGGATGCTTCGTGGTGGCCTATTCAAGCCAAGGACATCACCGGACAGTTTCCAGGGACTCAGGGAGCAGGGATTATCCATAATGAGAGAAGTCGCGGATGAACATCATATGGTGATGATTACAGAGGTCATAGACCCAGATTATATTGAACTCGTAGGGCAATACACTGATGTTTTCCAGGTGGGAAGCAGGAACAGCCAGAACTTTGCACTACTCAAAGAGCTAGGCAGGCAGGAAAAACCGGTTCTTCTAAAGAGGGGTTTTGGGAATACCACAGAGGAGTTCTACCAGTCCTCAAGATATATATCATCTGAAGGAAACAGTGATATAATCATGGTTGAAAGAGGAATCAGAACATTTGAGGATTCCACCAGATTTACTCTGGACATATCAAGCGTCCCAGTGATGAGGGAGAAAGTTGCTTATCCCATAGTTGTTGATCCAAGCCATCCTGCTGGGAAAAGAGAGTATGTGGAATCAATGTCTCTCGCTGCAGTGGGTGCAGGGGCAGATGGATTGATGATTGAAGTCCATCCTGAACCGAATCATGCACTCAGTGATGGGAGGCAACAGGTGACCTTCGCACAGTTTGAAAAAATATACAGGAAAGCTATTGAAATAAGGAAGACTATGAATTCAGGGCTTTGATTCTTTCAGGTAATCCTTCACAAGTTTTTTCATTGCCCTTCTCAATGTTTCCGAGAGAGAGGAGGTGGATATGCCCATTATTTTTGCAATTTCCGTGAGGGATGCCCTCCTTTCATTCTCAAAATAACCAAGCTCATAACACATCTTAAGGATGGAGAACTCCCTTTCCGATATCTCAGTTTTCTTCTCCTCGGGGCCCTCTATTATCATTGGCTTAAGGTCTTCATCCTCAAGTTTTTTCACGAGCCTTCTCATGGCACCTCTGTTCTCAACAAGAACCCGGTAGTTTATCCTGTAGTTATCCACGGAAGTGCTTGAAAGAATCACTGCTTCACTGAGGGCCATAGTCCTGCAGGCAGAACAACTCTTTCCATAAACCCATATCTTCTTCTGACCCATCCTTGCCACATTTATGGACAGTTTCTTAAGAATCAGCATATCCCTTTCAGAGAAATTTTCTTTTTCAAAACTGTGAAGAGTCTCTTCTGGTTCAATCTTCAATCTAGATACTGACTTGACCCCCGTCATTTTCATTATGGCATCAACGATCTTACAGTCATCTCTCTGAACCTGTACGACGAACTCAAGGGGGTAGTTCATAATCCCCTATATATAAGGGCAATATAAATGTTCAAATGTAGTTATTTCAATTGCCTGTACTTCCCTTGAGAATGCTTTTCCTTAAATCCCCTGCTGTTGATTCTATCTGTGCATATGCATTGTGTGGGTGGATGCTTTCGTAGCTCTCTGAACTGATGGAAACTATAGTGTCATCCCTAATGCCCATTTCTTTTAGAAGCCTTGAAGCTATTTCTCTCACAATATCCTCTACAAACATAGGATTCATATGTGCCCTGACCACGAGTTCTCCCTCATCCCTTCTCTTGAGCACTGGAAGAAGCGAGCCATTGGCAACGGATTCACCGATTTCTATTAGCCTCAGGGCCTCAACCTGAATTTCCCCGTCCGTTTCAAGAGAAATTTTCACCCTGTTTCTCTGATTATGTGTTATGATCGGTATCTTCGACAGAAACTCCTCTGCTTCAGGATGTGAATCAGATATTATGGATCTTGCGCTTTCCATTGCGCAGGGACAGGCATTCATCCCCATAAATTCAACTCCTATTTTCTGCCTGAGATTACCTCCTCTGTGAAGAACAGTGGATGATTCAAGATTGTAAGAGACAAAAGATTTCCTTCCACTTCCTGATGTTGTTTCCGCAAATAATTCAGTTTTGAGTGAAACGTTGCATTTTTCAGAATATGTGAATCTTTTCAGGGAATCCCTTGCTATCTCCAGAGTCACGTTCTCGATAGATATCTCATCCTCCCTGTCGAGTGCTATGCTGTTGATTGATTCTACAGCTCTGGACATGTCAGCACCCTTTCTTCCTGGAGGAAGATCAACATATAATTCGATATCCGCAAGGATATGATTCACATTGCCTCCCCTCTTTATGTTGAGAGGTACCCTGACGTTCCTGACTCCAACCTTCCCAATAGAAAGATAATGTTTTGGAGAACCGCCCTGAACGTCAGCTAGTTCTTTCATATGAACCTACTTGCCTGTCTGTCCGCCATAAGCTTTCTGGATTGCCTGTTCGAGTTCCCTGTACTTCTCATCCAGTGACTTTTGCTGCTTTTCTATGGTTTTAATCCTGATCTCACTGAGTTCCTTCTGCTCCTTAAGGTCATCCATAAGTTTTGTTTTGTCATCAACCTTGTATAAAACGGGGCCCACACTCTTGTACACGGGAACACCATCATTTATTTTCTCAAGTTCCTCTATCGTTTTTGAGAGTTCCTTAATTCTTAGGTCAATCTGGTACTTCTGGTTTCCAAGTTGTTCTATCTGGTTCTCCAACTGCTGGGCCTGCTTGATCTGATTCTGTAAATAATTACTTATTCCCCCTTCCATCTCTTATTCACCTTTAATTATTCTGTCTGCTATTACGAGCCATTTCTGGATAGAACCCATAACAGCCCTAAGTGAAACTATATCGCTGGCTCCTATATAAATTATGAAATCTTCACTGTTTTCCTGAATGCTGACTTCTGTCCTTCCAGACCTTGAATCTATGTTTTCTCTTATGGAATCCACATGTTTTGAGAACATATTTTTTTCCAGCCTTATGGTCAGGTTGAAAGGTTGTCTATTCATTTCCAGATAATGCATGGAACTCAAAAATATATATTTGTGTTAAGTATCACATTTTGGGCTCGTGGCCTAGTATGGATAAGGCACCGTCCTTCTAAGTCGGTGATCGTGGGTTCAAATCCCACCGGGCCCGTA
>JAKAWU010000011.1 GCA_021816965.1 Thermoplasmata archaeon
TTTTGAGTATTTCAATTGTTTTGATCACTGTGCCGCCGGTTGAAATAATATCATCAACCACAAGAACATTCATACCCTTCACATTCAGATTTTCCATGTCATATTCCACAGTTGTGGGCCCCGTTCTTGTTTTTACCAGATACATTGAGTCTGCTGAGAGCGCTTTTCCAACTGCTTTTGCTTTTTCAAATGCCCCATCATCCGGCGCAACCACCATGCTTATGGAATCCTTCCTGTGGCTCTTTGCGATTGCTTCCACAGGACTGAAATTTATGCAATTCCTGTCAGTGAATATGAATGAAGCAGTATCATGTATGTCCACTGTAATGATTCTCTCCGCAACCTGACTGATAGCCTGAATAATTACCTTTGATGATATTGCCTCTCCCCTCCTGTATATCATGTGCTGCCTTGCGTATCCAAAGAAGGGAACAACTGCAGTTATGCTCTTTGGATTCTGCTCCTTAGCTGCATTGAGGAGGAAAAGGAGTTCAAGAATGTCTTCCTCACTTCTTGTGTTTCCTACCACGGCCACATCCTGATCCTGGAGATTATCCAGTATTCTGATGTACAGTTCCCCATCAGGGAAACGTTTTTTCTCCACAGGTGACAGATGGGACATTGATCTTGCTGACATTTTACTTGAAAAATCCGACGATCTTTGGCTGGAAACTATGTACATCTTCCATGACATGTTATATTTTTATATATATTTTGATTTCGTACTAATTCAACACATTATTCACATATATATCATGGCATCCTGAAACATATGGGTGATTTCTGACTTTCAAAAAAGAAGAAATGCCCATCATAAATGATCATTAACCAATATTCCTCAGCCATTTCATTTTCAATCCTCAAACCTCCTGCCTCGGGTTAAATATTATTTTAAGAATCAGGATGAATTGTAACGATCGATGGCCTTCATCAATGCATCATAGGATATGAGTGCGCACTTTTCCCTTGCAGGCCCGAGTTTGAGCCCTAGATTCTTAAGGACATCGCTCTTTGTCATGGTCCGTATCTCTTTCAGGGAACTGCCTGTAGCCTTTTCTGAAAGGATTGATGCTGATGCCACGCTTATAAGGCATCCGCTTGCAACATAGGATATTTCCGCAAGGTTGCCATCTTTCACCTTTATGAAAAGAGATATGGTATCACCGCAGGTTGGATTTGTCTCTGTGACCTGCACATCCGGATCTTCCATCCTTCCAAAATTTCTTGGCTCCCGGTAATGGTCGTCAAGTATCTGGCTGTATATGGTGTCATCTGTCATGCTATCATCTTCTTTTCAATTGCCTTCAGTGCATCAAAGAATGTGTCAACATCCTCTTTCCCATTATATATGTAAAAGGAGGCCCTTGCAGTTGCATATGTTCCAAGGGCAACAGTCTGTGGCATTGCACAGTGGTGTCCCGATCTTATCTCAACCCCCCTGATCCTGTCCGCAAGGTGTGATATGTCATGTGGATGAACATAATTTCCAAAGGGCTTGCCAGAATCACCCTTCTTCATCTGGAATGTGTATATTCCAGCCCTGATATCAGGATTCCTTGGCCCATATGAATGGAGGGATTCGAGGGCATATTCCTCCTCCTTCTCCAGAGTGTACTTGATGAGTTCCTTCTCATGTGATCTCACATTATCCATCCCTATTTTTTTCAGGAAATCCACTGCTGCCGAAAGTCCGATTGCTCCTTCAATATTTGGGGTTCCTGCCTCAAATTTCTCCGGGACATCAGCAGTGGTGAATCCATTTTCGTAAACTTCCCTGATCATCTCTCCGCCACCCATGTATGGAGGCATATTTTCAAGTATTTCAGATGTGCCGTACAGGCATCCGATTCCTGAAGGCCCCAGCATCTTGTGCCCTGAGAATGCCAGAAGATCACAGTTCAGCTTCTTCACATCTACAGGCATATGAGGTACACTCTGTGCAGCATCCACCACAAATATTATTCCGAGTTCATGAAGCCTCTTTCCGATTGCTGACAGATCATTTATTGTCCCCAGTATGTTTGAGCACTGTGAGAGTGAGACAATTCTTGTCTTTTCTGTGAGGTTTTTCTCTATATCTTCCCATGTTATCTGCCTGTCAGGAAGATTCTCCATCATTTTCACCCTGATGCCGTACCTTGTGGATGCTATGTGCCATGGGACTATATTGGAATGATGTTCCATTCTTGATATTATTACTTCTGAATCCCTTCCCACCACATCCGGCAGGTTGTTGGCGGCAATATTCAGCGCCTCGGTGGCGTTCCTTACAAAAACAATCTCCTCAGATCTTGCTCCTATGAAGGAAGCAATATTCTCCCTGGAATGGTTGTACAATTCAGTGGCCTCTTCCCCTATCCTGTAGACTCCTCTGTGCACATTGGAATTGCTGTTATAGTAAAAACTGGTGATTGCATCTACGACTTCCCTTGGCTTTTGGGTTGTGGCAGCATTATCCAGGTAAACAATTCCATCCCTCCTGAACCTGTCAAATATGGGAAAGTGTTTTCTTATCTCCTCAACGTCAATGTCCATGACATCATCTTCTTAAATCGCAAGGTGTTCCGAGAAACGATTCACTATATCAATGAATTTCTGGTTATTGCTTTTTTCTATGAGTGATCCTACAAATCCACCTGTTATGAGAGTTGCGGCATCCTTTAGCCCTATTCCCCTGCTCCTTAAGTAAAGTATCTGCTCAGAATCTATGTTGCTTATGGCTGAGCCATGCTTCGATCTTGTGCTGTTGTTCTTTATCATAAGCCCTGGTTTTGAGTTTGCGTATCCTTCCTTTGAAAGTAGAAGTATCCTGGAATCGTAGAAACCCGTGGAATTGATGCTCTCAAGTTCTATGTCCACATTTCCGCGGTGTATGGTGGAACTGGCCCCGGTGACAACACCCCTGACCTGTATGTCTGCAGACGAATTCTTTCCTATCTCAAAACTGCTGTCCCGGATGTCTGCCTGTTGATCCCCGTCTGTGAATGATATACCGTATACTCTGTAATCCGAAGCGTCTCCCTCCTGATATGACTCATTCTGGAATAGTACTTTCGAGGCCCCATGATTCACATGATATATGTTGAATGAAGAATTTTTCTTCTGAAAACTCCGTATGAAAGTTATATCAGTTATATTTCTTCCCTTATCCTGGAGATAATTGAAGTTCACCGTTGAGCCCTCCTCCATGAAGAAGTAGATGGATTTTCCCTGTGTTTCCATCCTCTTCCCTTCACCAATTGAGTATCTTGATTCAGCAATGTTCAGTCTCGCCATCCTTCCCACCACTATGACATTCTTCTCAGAACCAGATTGATGGGTGCAGAAACTGTCCAGTGAAACAGTGATATCCTTTTCAGGTTCCACTTCCATGTAGTAGCCGGATGACCATGCTGCATTTATTAGAAATTCCTCCCTCTCCTTTCCCTTCTGGCCCCAGACGAAGAGAGGAATTTCATTCAACTGATCTCCTATGTTCTTTATGATGAGCCCCTCAATATCTCTTGCTCTGGATATAAACCCGTTCTGAAGCAATATGTCAGCATCTGAATCCACTTCCACTTCTGCTCTCTCAAATGTGGTTGATGCCATGCTCTCGAACTGCGAACCTTCGATCCTCACATAATCCTTCACTGTGGGGCTTTCCTTAAAATCCCTAAGGGGTGACTTCAGGAAGGAAAGAAATGAATCCTGCCTGTAATCGTATGCAGGATCCTTGAGCCTTGTTTTAAGGTAGTCTGCGAACTGTTCCATGGAATATCATCCTACTGATCCGAGTTTTCCCATTTCAAGCTTAACGAGCCTGTTCATCTCAATGGCAAATTCCATCGGAATCTCTTTCATCACATCATCCAGGAAACCGAGCACAATCATGGAGGATGCCTCATCCTCTGAAAGTCCTCTTGACCTCAGGTATGTGAGCTCTTCAGTTCCTATCTTTCCGACGCTTGCCTCATGTGAAAATGTTGCAGTGGGCTCATATATCTCATCATGCGGAAATGTGAATGACTGTGACTGATCATTTATGAGAAGTGCATCGCACTGGACTTTGCTCCTTGATTCCACTGCACCCTTGTTCATTCTGAGAAGGCCCCTGTATATGGCCTTTCCATCATCAATGGATATGCTCTTTGCTATGATCTTTGACGTTGTGTATGGTGCGAGATGAACTGCCTTTGCTCCGGTATCCTTTATGGTTCCAGGGCCTGCAAGTGATATATTCAGGTTTGATGTGGATGCATGGGGCCCCCTCAGGTATGAAGATGGATATATCATTGTGATCTTTGAGCCCAGCGATCCTCCTACCCACTCCATGTTCGCGTTCTCGTCAACCCATGCTCTCTTGGTTGGCATGTTATACACGCTCTTTGACCAGTTCTGCACACTGGTGTACCTCACATTTGAATTTTTATGTGCATATATTTCGACTATGGCACTGTGCAGGGAGTCTTTGTCCCATCTTGGAGCTGTGCATCCCTCAATGTAATGAAGGCCTGAGCCCTCGTCACCCACAACAATGGTATGTTCAAACTGCCCTGTACTCTCGTTATTCATCCTGAAGTAAGTCTGAAGTGGCATGTCTATGTGAACGCCCTTTGGAACATAGAGGAATGAGCCACCGCTCCATACTGCCCCGTTCAGTGCTGCGAACTTATTGTCTGTCATTGGTACAGCCTTGCAGAAGTATTCTTTCACAAGATCGGGATGATTCTTCACCGCAGAGTCCAGATCCATGAATACAACTCCCTTGTCTTCCCACACCTTTTTCAGGGAGTGGTAAACACCCTCGCTCTCGTACTGGGCAACTGACCCTGCAAGATATTTCTGCTCCATCTCCGGTATTCCCAGCTTTTTGAATGTATCCTTTATCTGGTCAGGCACATCCTCCCAGTTGGTTGATTTCCTCTCATCAGGTTTGTTGTAGTAATTGGTGTTCTCCCAGTCTATTCCTGAGAGATCGGGGCCCCATGATGGCATGGGCTTTGACAGGAACACTTCAAGTGCTTTCAACCTGAATCTCCTCATCCAGTCCGGCTCTTTCTTTATCTCTGAAATTTCCTCAACCACTGCCCTGTTGAGTCCCTTGCCTGTTGAATACACAGGCTTGTATCCGCTGTCTGAGAATTCCCAGTCACTGGTGTTGATATTCTTGAGACCTTCTACGAGTCTGTCTATTTCTTCTTCCTTTTTTTCAATCTGACTTTCCATAATTATTCACTCCTTATCCAGTCGTAACCTCTTTCCTCTATCTGGACGGCAAGTTCCCTGTTGCCCTCCTTGGCTATTTTCCCATTCACAAGCACATGCACAAAATTTGGATCGATGTTTTTCAGTATTCTCTGATAGTGCGTGATCATCAGGAAACCGACTTCGCCATTGAAATAATCCATTATTTCCGTTGCCACAAGGTTCAGTGCATCCACATCCAGTCCCGAGTCGATTTCATCCAGAATTATGATCTTCGGTCTGAGTATGACCATCTGCAGTATCTCAAGCCTCTTTCTCTCCCCGCCTGAGAATCCATCGTTGACCGATCTTGACAGAAATGATTCATCAAGTCCCACCTTCTTCAGTTCTTTCTTCACTCTGTCATAGAACTGGGTCACTGTTGTCTTGTCTTCAGGATGAAGCTGTTTGTATGCAGTCCTGAGGAATGATGATATCTTCACCCCTGGAATCGCTATGGGGCTCTGAAATGCCAGAAACAAACCTGCCCTTGCCCTCTCTTCCGGTGTCTTGTCCACAAACTCCTTTCCGTCAAGCATTATGGAACCTCCTTCGATAACATAGTTTGGGTGGCCTATGAGCACATTTCCCAGCGTGCTCTTCCCTGCTCCATTGGGGCCCATAAGTGCATGTATCTCTCCGCCTTTGATATGGAGATTGACACCATTCAGTATCTTTTTTCCATTTACACTGGCTGAAAGGTCAATAATCCTGAGTTCTGTCATACTCCTTTATGAATTCAGTATATTTAAACACTTTGACGTGTCTAAAATAACTAAAGTATAAATACCATCTTCACATATAATTCTTCATGAAGGAAGAAATTAACGTGAGCCCATTGCTTGGTAGCGTTAAAACGAAGATCATAAATTATCTTTCAGACGGGGAGAAGAGTATAAGTTCCATATCTGAACTGCTTCATATAAACAAAACAGCTGTGAAGGAACACATGGAGACCCTGGAAAGAATGGGCTATGTGCATTCATTTTTCAGGAAGGAAAAAACAGGAAGGCCATCAAAGTATTATGAGATGACACAGGCAGGAATGGAACTTTTTCCCAAAAAATACTCTGAATTGATGGCGGCATTTATAGAAGAGGCCAGGATTGAAATAGGTGAGCAGAAACTGAACCTGCTTCTTGGAAAGGTGGCAGACAGGCTTCTGAACCAGGCAGGCTATATGTCTGTCCTGAATGGCTCAGGTGAAAGGGATGCAAAGATCAGGGAACTGAGCAATTTTGTCTCCACCCTTAACAGGCTTGGATACTATGCCAGGATGGAGATTGATGGGGAGATTGTCAGAATAATAAGGCATAACTGCATATTCTATGAAATGGCAAAAACAAATGGAAGGGTCATCTGTGACGTTCTGGGAAAAGATATGATAAAGTTGCCAGGCGAGAAAGGTTTCTCCATGAAGGAGAAGTTCTCTGATGGCGGAAACAAGTGTGTTGTTGAAGTGGACCTCTAAAACTCATGCGGGAGAAGTGTAATGATCCAGCATGTCATCAATTGTTTTCTCAAGATCAAACTTACAGTTGAATCCCCAGTCATTCACTGAATCCTCAATGTTTATGGACGCAGGCCATGATTCTGCAATTGCCTGCCTGTAATCCGGCGCATATTCAACCTGGAAATTTGGAATCCTGTTTCTTATTATCTCTTCCATCTCGCCAGGTGAAGTGCTGTATGACATGAAATTGTATACTCTTCTTTTTACTGTGTCCTGATACATAAGCTTCATTGTGTTGCTCATAGCATCCGGCATATACATCATCGGGAGTCTTGTGTCACTCTTCAGATAACAAGTATATTTCTTCCCCATGGCTGCGTGCTTTATCATGTCCACAGAGAAATCTGTTGTTCCTGCCGTGGGTTCTACCTTATAACTTATTAGTCCCGGATATCTCACGCTCCTGACATCAAGATTGTAACGGGAATGATAATATTTGAAAAGCATCTCGGATGTTACTTTTGTTATTCCATACATGGTTGTTGGTAAAGAATAATTGTCAACAGGTGCATTCTCTTTTGGCGTTTCGGGGCCATACACCCCTATGGTTGAAGGTATGAAAGCCCTCTGCACACCATTGGTTACACATGCTGAGAGTATGTTAATTGTTCCTGTGGAATTCACGTTATGCGTCACAACAGGATCCTTCTCTCCTGTGGCAGACAGGATTGCGGCAAGATGATACACATTTTCCGGCTTGAATTTCTTGAAAATACTTTCTACAAGGACTCTTTCCTTTACATCCATATATTCATACTGAACGCCTTCAACCTGTTCCTTTGGTTGAGTTATATCTGTAGCAAGTATGTTGCAGTCCGTAGTTTTCTTAAGAAATTCTATAATTTCTGAACCGACCTGACCGTTACTTCCGGTTATGAGTATCCTTACCATACACTGTTATATTATTGGGCTAAATAAATGATACTTCCGTCAGTCAGGCATGGGATTGATCAGACCTTCACCGGGATCAGCTATCAGGAAAATTTTTCTGGAATCAGCATTCTTGAAGGCGTGAAGATGGCAACAATTAACGCATATTATAAATTGCTTGTACAATGATGGATATTGTGCAATGGAAAAATTACAAATTATTTTAGGGAATATGGAACATGTTTAGTTTATCCCCCGGTTTATATGATTTACGAAATCCTGCAAACCTTTTCAGGCAGATTGTGAAGCACGCCGAAAGCTGGCAATGAGACTGCTACTGCATAGATCCCTGCGGCAGCCTTTACATGAGGAAATGAAAGTAATTTGAACTTTCGTTCAACTCTCTTTCAGAAAGAACCTATTCAAAGAGTATTGAATATCTAAAGCAATTTATATATTATATTTGGAACCCCCGAATTTCAACTTTAAAGAGACGAAGGAAAATTCTGATGATGAACACAATATGATTCTTGTAATGGCGATTCCGGCATATCATCTCAAACCCCTTAAGAACAGGAAAAGTGAATAAGATATATTGGTGTTTTCTGACACATTTTACATTCATTTTCCATTATATCGATGAAATAATAGATATTGCAATCATATGAGATTCACGATTTTCGATACTCCATCATTCTTCATTATCTCGTAGGCAACATCTGCGCCGTCATACATCTCCTTGTCATGTGTTATAACGATCATCTGTGGAAATATGCCCTCACTGTAGAGTTCCTTCTGTGAATTCTGTATTATATCCCTGAACTCTGTTTTTCTCTCGTCGTCAAGGTAAATGGTGGGTTCATCCATGATCACCGTGCTGATGTTTGAACCAAGATACTTGCTGATGGCAAGTCTCAGCGCGATGGCAACGGCTACCCTTTCCCCTCCACTGAGCTGGGAAACATCCTTCGTGTTTCCATCCTGCGTAATGGTTATGCCAAGATCTTCGGAAATGCGTATATCCTCTATGGAAAGATTGAATCTTGCCACGATCTCCCTTGCCTTTGAGGTTATGCTCTGAACTGCTATGTCTCTCAGGTATCTTGGAATTCCATCCCTTCCGAATACTCTTTTCAGTTCAAGAAGGAAATTGTGGGCATTTTCTGCCTTCCTGATCTCCTGAATCTTTATGTCAATATTATCCAGTTGCTCTTTCCATCCCTTGATGAACCCTGAATTTTTTCCTGAAATTATTTTGTTTTCCTCCAGTTCTTTCCGCAGTTTATCCACATTGGCCTCGCACTCTGAGCGTTTATTTCTCAGCGAGTCAAGATCCTGAATGTTCTTCTCCTTATCCGATATGAATTGTGCAAGTTTCTTCAACGCCTGTTCCTCCACTATTTTATTTGCTTCCATACTTGTTAGCTTGTCCCTGTCAGAATCCATCATGCGTAGTTTACTGTCAATATCTGCAATTTTCCTCTCTATCCTGGACACGTCATCATATGTTTTTCCTTTATTTGCCAGAATGGCCCCTTCTCCAAGTTTTCCAAGGGACAATTCCACGTTTTCAATATCTAATGAGTATTTTTTCATCTCATCATTAAGCTTATTTAGGTCTGTGACAGACAGAACCCCTTCTATTTTCCTGAATTCCCTCTCCTTTGCTTCCCATGTGAAGGAATTTTTCTTTGCAACCTGAAGTTCACCCTGTTTTTTCTCATAAATATTCTTTGTTTTGACAGCAGAATCAACTTTGTCCTTCATTTCATTAATTTCTCTGTTCAGTTTCCCAATACTCTCCAGAGTGGATATATACCTGTGTGTGCTGGAAGAATTGAAGTCTTTCAGCAAATCATCAAGTTTTTTCTTCTTGGTTTCCAGAGCTTTTTTATGTGCCTCTTTTTCTGATATTATTTCCTCCTTCTCCCTCTTCTCCGCATTGAACTCGTCAATCATTTTTGAATGATCATGGACCTCCAGTTCATGCCCGCACAGGGGGCATATGGATGCGTTACTGAGCCTGTTTATCTTCTCGCTGAGATCATCCCGCGCACTTTTTGCCTTGGTGATGTTTTCATTATCAGCCTCAATATCCTTCACGATCCTTTCAATATCACCCTGCAATTCTTTTATTTTTGAAGGAATGGAAGAAATATCAATCTTCAGGATTTCAGGATGCATGGTATTTTTCAGATCTTTCATTTCTTTCTCCTGCTGCATCAACTGTTCCATTGCTTTCCTGTTTCCTTCTATGATCCTTATGGCATCCTCATTTTCTTTCCTCATGGATTCCATTTCCAGTTCCAGCTTTTCCATTTCCTTTTTCTGCTCATGAAATGGCTTAAGTTCATTTTCCAGGACAGTTTTCTGTTCCATATTCCTCTTATATTTTTCCTTCTCCTTCTGGTTCCTCTCCATGTCTGTCTTCAGATTGTCCCTTTTCTGTAAAAGCTGGAGAGCTTTCACAAGATTTTCCCTGTGCATATATTCAGGTATCGCAGCCAGCATAGATTTCTGTTTTCTGAATTCATCAATTTGGGAGATTGAGTTTTTAAGTTCTTTAATTTCTAAGTCTATTTTTGCAATCTTCCTCTTATTTTCATCAAGTGATTCCCTGAGTTCTTTGATTTGGTTAAGAATTTGTTCTTTTCTGGCAACCTCAGCCTTTATCCTGTCCAGTTCAGAATTCTTCCTGCTGAGGTCATCTTCCTGTTCCTTGATGATACCACCCACGGATTTGAGTTCTTTCTCCGCTGCCTGAATTTTTCCCCTGATTTCTTCACTCTCTTCTTCAAGTTGAGTTTTCTGCCTGACCTGAACATCAAGACTTTTTATTATGGGATCAAGCTCCCTGATGGCCCTCTCAAACCCATTCAGCTGTATGATCTCGTTGAAATTCTCCTTCCTTTTAGCGGGAGTGTCTGTTATGAGGCTGTCAATCTGTCCCTGTTCAATGAATAGGGAATTTGTAAGTGCATCCTGGCCCATGCCAAGCTCTTTAGCAAGCCTTTCTATGATTCCACTGTGGTTGTCCTCGGCAGGTTCGTCGTTTATTTTCATAAACGCATATTTCATTCGTTCAGTACCATTTTTGTTTTCGAAGGCCCTCTCCACATGGAAAACATGTCCATTGTGTTTGAATTTCACCCAGATTCTGCAGCTTGACTGCCCGTATGAAATGATCGTTCCTCTCCTTGTGGACTTGATTCCATAAAGGGCCACAAGCATTGCTTCCAGAATTGAGGATTTTCCTGCACCATTCTTTCCGACCAATATGTTCAATCCAGTGCCAAGGCTCACTTTACTTTCCCTGTGGGAAAGGTAATTTTCAACTCCTATAGAATCAATTATCATCAGAACCACCTGAAGCAAGTTCTATTATCTCATTCTCACGGAATTCGCCGGATGTGAGCAGCTTATAGATGTGGTGCGCAATCATGCCTTTTTTCTCATCCTTCATGTATTCCCGGAATATGGCCTGCATGTCATGTTCAGGATTGAACTCAACAAAAGGTGTTTCTTCCCCTGAAAAGTTGAAGATAGGATTCCTGAACATGAATCTGTCAGAATATTCATCGATCTTCTCCTTCAATGTGTGAGCTTCCACTTTTTCTGTCACTGTAATAGATATGAGTGGTTTTTTTATCTCATTCTTCTTTATCCCGTCCAGCTGGGAGAATATTTCGTCTATGCTACCCCTGACCTCATACTGCATCCTCGCACTTCTGATCTGTTTCCTGTCAATTTCTGCAGAATCTCCAAGTGTTACAATATTGATTCCCTTGCCCTGCTTCATGAGGCCGCTTATCTCATTCATGCTCTTCACTTCAGTTGAGCCTGCATATGAGAATATTGATCTTCCGACAGTCTCCTTCCTGTACTGGTGTATATGTCCAAATGCGAGATAATCGAAATTCACTGGAAGTTTATCCTTGCTTGTTTCACATTGGTCTTCCGGAAAAAATGGGGCCACAGCCTGGTGAGACATGAATATGCATTCTTTCCATTCCTCAGCCATCCTGTTTGCCTTCTCGTATATATCATTGAGCTGCTCCTTCCTGAATCCTTTCATATTCCCTATTCCGGCTATGGTCACGTCTCCCACTGAAATATTATCAAGCTCCACTGCTCCTATGATCTTCATGCCCATGAAATCAAATATGGAATGTGGCGAGGAATCGTTTCCTCGGGGCCTGTCATGATCACCCGGGATTGCAATCATCGGAATTTTCTTCTCCTGGAGCTTTATCATATTGTTCTTCAGGCATGAGAGTGCGCTGTTGGAAGGTTTTCCTGTATCAAAGAGATCCCCTGTGTGGATTATGAAATCCACCTCGTTCTCCATGGCTACGTCTATAGCTTCGGAAAAAGCATCATAGAAATCTGTCTCCCTTTCAGGAATTCCATATTGAACCGCTCCGATATGCGTATCCGAAATGTGCGCAAATCTTGTCATTAAGAGCTGAGCCTCCTGATCATGTCCCTGTTGCTCTCAGGGTCGAGGATTTCTTCCCTCAATCTCTTTGATTTTTCAAGGAGAGGAAGTATGTCTATGTCTCCTCCACCCTCCCTTGTTTCCCTTCTTCTCACCTTGACTATGACAGGAAATCTAACGAATTCTCCAACAAGAACTGCTTCTCCTGTGTTCAGGGAAGGCAGATCGTTTATGACAGACTGACTCACACCCTCGCAGCTTTCCTCAATGGCCCTCTGATCAAGAGGATTTGTTATCCTGAGAATGATCTGTGAGTTACACTGGCTCAGGACGTCCTGATCGATCTTGCCCGGCCTCTGGGTTATTACTACAAGGAAAACACCAAATTTCCTCCCCTCTGCTGCGATTTTCTTTATAAGTCCCGGAAGTTTTCCGATACTCTCCCTGCCAACGAAGTTATGTGCCTCCTCGATGAATATGAATACCGGGTACTGGAATTCCCCTGAAACCTTCCTGTCATAAATCTCATTTACGACCTTCAGGCAGAAATAAGAGGTTATGTCCTGATCCAGCCCTGAGAGATCAAGAATTGAAAGCTGCCCAGGCCTGAGGTATGTATCAATGCCTGTGGTATTGTTCCCAAAAATTGGCTTGATGGCTTTCAGAAGAGATACCCTTCCCGCTATTCTCGCCCTGTCTCCCTTATCCATTGCCTGGAAAGCCGCAAGGAAATCATCAAGAGAACCCTTTCCTCTTGTGCCTGCAATTATCTTCCTGACTATCTCCTTCAGTGTGGTCCACTGGTCATCGATCCTCATTATGTTGAAAAGATCCTCCTCGGAAAGATCCTGGAAACGCAGGGAGAATATCTCCGTAACAGCATTCAGTTCCTTTCCGTATCTGCCCGTGCTCATGGGTGTTTTCATGACCCTGGTGAAATCTGCCATTTCCCTGTCAGCTTTTATGAGGGCATAATCTGCGTGCGGATCAAGAACAACCACTGTGGCCCCTTTCCTCACAAGCTCCTCGATCATCACTGCTGCAGCATTGCTCTTTCCTGCTCCAGTCTGTGCCATTATGGCAACATGCCTCCTCATGCCGTTGATTGACGCCCCAACTTCCACAGTGGAATAGTTGCTCAATGCACCGAGAATTACAGAATTATTGTTATCATACCCGAACAGTATCTTCATCTCATCTACGCTTGATTTTTTGACGCCTGTTCCGGGCCTGATGAATTCCCTGTTTCCCTTGGAGACTGTACCATCATTATGTATTGTACCCACAGAACGGGCCACTGCAATATCAACCGCCTGCCTTACATTCACGTCATGCAGCTTGCTAATTGTTCTGTAATCCGTATTTTCCTGCATTATATCGCTGAAAGATGTTAATTTCTCAACCCTTCCAATTATCTTGCCCCCTTTTCCTGTAATCGTTACATATTCCCATTTCCTGATCTCCGCTTCCGGATCTATCACGAATCTGAAAATATCGCTGTCATTTTCTCCCGTTGTAAATCCAATTTCATAATCTGATTCTTTCACGCCTCTGCCCCCTTGTCTCAGCATTCCATACGCCTATCTCATTCTCAAACATTTCCATCACGATCCTGGTTGTGTCCCTACTCAGTTTCACTTTCTTGTCAACAAGGGAAGCCCATATGTTATGTGACCTGAGGCCACTGTATCCCCACATCATCCATGAAACAATATCCTTCACTGTTGTTTTTACACCTTCTGGTATGATAAAGTCTATCTTCATTGGCAGGTCATCCATTGCTGGAAGCACATGTATGGTCTGGAATTCGTATACATAATCACCATATTCCCTCTGAAGAAGCATTGGTTCAGTATAGCATGGTTTTTCCGCAATTGATTTTATCAGGACATGATCTGTAATGTTGCTCTCTTTTACAAACTGTGGAAGAGATTTTTCATTCTTATGAATCTCTCTTTTCATAACACCTGTATCGGATGTTTTGGAAATATACAGTATTATTATTTTTTTCTCCCGTGCCTTTTCCAGCAGGGCAACAAAGGATTCCATATATCTGTTATAGAAATCCTTTCCTATTTCTCCGCTGTAGTTTGCCTTTCCCCAGTAAAACCTGCCAGAGAGTGAACCATCCATTACCATAATACAGTTTTTCTCTTTGATGAGAGCATTCAGTGCCGCCCTGTGCTCTGCATCCTCCATTATCCTCTTCACCAGTTGCTGCACGTCATCCCTTTCAATCTCAAGCACATTGAAATAAGTGCTGTAATATTCCCTCTCCTGTATCTGGCTTATGGCCCTTGCAACAACAAACTTCTTTCCATTATAAAGTTCCTGGACATATTCAGAACCATCAGTTGCACATATATCATATGGAGGTTTGGATGAGTCCGGAAGTTCATGAAGAACTCCTCTTACCCTATCTCTGTAATATTCATACAGGGGATTATCCTTACTGAGAAGGAGATCTTCCCTTATACGGTCAGAATTGCTCTTCAGAAAACTGTCAAGATCTGAATAGAAATCCATACATACTGATCGCTCTGCAGGAATATAAATTTAGACTGCAGAGAGTTCATAGATTATTTCCTGCATCCCTTCTCTGGCATTCCTTCAGTAATTGGGAGAATTCCAAATAGGATCAAATCAGTTTGTTTATTTGTTTCATATATTTAGCTGGTACCGGTTTTTCCAGTTCCCATATTATATTCATGGGATTGCTGCCCTCATGCGATTTGTAGTTCACGAGCCCCAAAAAGGTGTAGGGTGCACCCAGGTCATCCATGGTTCTCCTGTATTCTCTCACAAAAAGAAGTATTTTGCTTCCCTGTGCCCTGTGGTTGATGTATCGTGTGCCCGTTACTGAACTTTCTGATGTGGTGCTCTGGCTCTGCCAGTGGAAAAGAGTGTCACTTATGAGATAATCCTCATACATGTTAGTTGGAGAGTAATCCTTATCTGACTTGTTCAAAGTTACAAAAAGAATATCTGTTTTCTTTTCTGAAATGTATCTGACTCCTTCCCTCACAATTTTGGGGTTCATGATCTCCATGGAAACAAGTATCTGATCCCTCGTATAATTGCAGTGCAGCTCAAGGGGACATTCAAAACCAAGGTCAATGTCAAAATCCACAATATCCGTTCTGGACAGTTTGTATTCTATTATCTCCATCATCTCGTTGAAAAGTGGGCCACACTCTTTTATTTCAGCGAAGCTCTCTGCAAAGTCCGTGAAACCGCATTCCTGGAGTGAATCTCCCCATGCTGTGAATTGGAACATATTCAGCATTTTCTTTTCAGATTCAGAAATTTCCTTCAATTCTGAATGATCAAGATTTCTCATTATATTTAGGAGGAAATTGAGCCATTTCCTGGAATCAATATCTGATACTTTCCTGAGGGCTTTTGTGATTTTATCTTCTTTCGGATACATGAAATCTTCATAAATCCCGGCCATTACACATAATCTTGAAAAAGAACCCTTGGAATATATGTCCACTGGATCAAGGTGGTAATAGGTGAGAAAATTTTCAAGAGTGAGTTCAATTCCCGTGTCATCATTGAAATTTCTGATTCTTGTGACAAGAGCTGATTTCACGCCAAATGTTCTCCTGATATTTTCAAGGATATTTTTTTTGGCTACTTCCTCAAGTTCTATGTAACTTCCTGCAGGGAGATGTGTGAAACCTTCCTTAATCTGCTTCTCAATGCTTCTGTTTGATTTTTTTATCAAAGATGCATATTTCTCCTCGAAATTGTATTTTTCATTTGCCCGCCCTATGAAATCAAGAACCGTGAGGCATTCCTTTCCTGGCGATAAACGCAGACCCCTTCCCAACTGTTGTATGAATAATGTCAGACTCTTCGTCGGCCTCAGGAAAAGAATTGTGTTGATCTCCGGTATATCGACTCCTTCGTTGTATATATCCACTACAAAAATGAACTTGATTTGTCCATTTCTGATCATTTCTCTTGCATCTTTCCTCACATTATCAGGAGAATCACCGGTAAGATACATTGAGTCTATTCCGGCATTGTTGAAGAAATCAGACATGAACTTTGCATGTTTGACGGAAACACAGAATCCCAATCCCCTTGCATGTTCCAGATCGGTAAGATACTTGTTGATTGAATTCACAATAAGAGAGGCACGATTTCCAGCACTGTTGCTATCAGAGACATACAGTCTTTCAAGTTCTTCCTCATCATAACCCCCCCTTTTCCAAATTGTGTTTTTCAGATTCACAGAATCCGTAATTCCAAAATACTGAAATGGTGAGAGCAATTTCATTTCAATGGCTTCCGGCAACCTTATTTCTGCCGATATGTGATTATCAAAATATCTTGCCACATTTATCCCATCGCTCCTCTCCGGAGTTGCGGTGAGTCCCAACAACACCTTCGGTTTATAATGGGAAATAATGGAACTGTATGATTTTGCTGATGCATGGTGGAATTCATCAATTACGATGAAATCATAAAAATCTGCTGATGTTTTTTCATGAAACTTTTGAGAATTAAAGGTTTGAATAGAAACGAAAAGGTGATCAATTGAATCTGCCCTGGAGTTTCCTACGAAAAGCGAACCAAAATTTAAATCCTTAAGAATCGCCCTGAATGTATCTCTTGCCTGTATGAGTATTTCTTCCCTGTGAGCAACGAAGATCAATCTGTTTTTTCCTGAAATGTTATTATCACGGAAATTTTTGTAATCAAATGCAGATATCACAGTCTTTCCTGTTCCAGTTGCTGCCACCACCAGGTTTTTGTTTCTTCCTAAAAACTGTCTTTCTGCCTGCAGTTTATCAAGGATCTCCTGTTGATATGGAAAAGGCCGAATGTCAAACATTACTGAAGAGTGTACTTTATTCCCGACTAACTTTTCTGTATTTATCGCCTCTTCGAGACGTTTGTTCTGATCTGTTGTGTATGGATCAAACTCTTTTGAATTCCAGTAACTCTCGAAGGTTGCCCTGACCTTATTCATAGTGTCAGGCAGATCACTGGAAGTGATCTTGACATTCCACTCTAACCCTCCAGATATTGCCATGTTAGAGACATTGGATGATCCTATGTATGCAGTGGAAAAACCGGTTTCCCTGTGAAAAATGTACGCTTTTGCATGCAATCTTGTTCTTTTCGTATCATAAGAAATCTTGATGGTTGTATTTTTCAATTTGTTCAGTTCCTGTATTGCTTTGGGATCAGTTGCGCCCATGTATGATGTTGTGATGATGCGCAATATTCCTCCCCTGTCCGTAAATTTCTGTAAATGATTAATCAGGAGCCTGATTCCACTCCATTTTATAAAAGAAACAAGCAGATCCACACGATCGCTGGTGAGTATTTCATTCCTTAGCTCATCCACCATGACAGGCTCATCTTCAGATGCCGTGAACAGAGTGCTGCGCGATATGGATGTGTGGGGCCTAATCCCTTTGAATTCTGACACTCCCGCAGAACTATGTTCCTTCTTTGTCGTAAGTGCGAGCAGTTTTTCAAGTGGCTCTTCTAATGTCAGTTTTTCTGGACTTATGTTGGGAACATCTGTTGAAACTGATCTTATGATTTCATTTATCAGTTTAACCTGATTAGAGGAGTAGTTTTTTGTATCTCTCATCTGAAGCAAAGCATTTTGTATAATGTTTCCTGCGTATTTTGAAAGAATGTATGAAGCATCCTCTTTTTCTACTTTTTCACTTTCAAGTTCCATATCTTTCAATGAGTTCAATTCATTTCTGAGAATTCTGTTTATTATCTGCTCGTATATACCCGGTTTAAGCATCAGACTTGAATATATGTGCGATTCCCTCTTAATGTTATCTGATATTTGCTTTTCTTCCGATGTGACAATCAACGGTTAAGCTATTCTATGCCCTCATCCCTTCAGTGAGTATTTCATAAATTATCTTTGCAATTCCCTTATTGGTTGCTTTTCACCAGATTCCTTGCGTTAAAATCCTGAAGATGGCAAAATCAACTTTGCAACTAAAAATGTAAAAATATTGTGTTTAAATAAAATTTTTATCATATTTTAAAAATTCTCTTCAAGAGCGGTACAACTCCCTTCCTGATTCCGACAGAAATTCTCTTCCTGAATCCTATGATTGTCAGTGCGGATGAACTCCCTCCACCAATTCCCACGGTTGTTCCAAGTACAGCCTCCGATCCTACCATATTCTTTGAAGGTACTGCTGTGCCTGTTATTGAAGGATTTGGAGTGAATATTATTGACTGGGATACATTCCCTCCGTTGACTGTTACCGTTCCATTGCTAGGTGATGCTTCGAAGCTGTTGTAGAGTTCTGTCGAATAAACCGAGAAAGTGTATGTCCCATTTGGTTCCATGAAAGTTATTGTGGAATTTGAGGAGGATTTTGAGACATCACTAAGTGTAACCGTCCATTGTGAACCGGGTGGGAGTCCTGTTTCACTGAATGTAACGTTGTATTTTGTCTGAACAAAATTTACATTTACCGTCGAAGATTTGTTTTGAACAAGGATACTTCCGGAACTGGATGTTGCATGATACCCTCCTGAAGAATGTATTGTGTATTCATACAGACCGTTTACTACAAGGAAGGTGATTGCATTGGAATTTGATGATTGTGTGATTCCATTGAAATTCACATACCACGTGTATCCTTGTGGGAGGCTGTTTTCATCAAATGTCACAGCATATTGTTGGGATGTAGTGAACTGAATCTGTATCGTATAAGTATTTGTTGAGCTAACTGCAATATTTCCACCTGAAGGATTGGAGATATATCCATTTGGATTTGCCACGCTGTATTTGTATGTTCCATTCAGTTCCTCATAAATTACAGAGGTTCCATCCGTTGTGTGGGAAATGCCTGCCATAGAAATTCCCCATACCGTTCCAGCACGAAGTCCTGTCTCGGTGAAAGTGATCAGGTGTTCATAGGTGGAATAGAAGTCTATATTCACGGTGGTTTCAGAACCATTTACTGTGAATCTACCTGAATTATTCTTCGGTGAAAAATTTCCATTGGATGTTGACGTATTAAAATAATATGTTCCATTTGGAAGCACTGCGCTGATCAAATTGCTGTCTGTTTTCATTCCCATGAATCCGGAAATGTTCAGATACCATCCTGAATTTTTAGGAAGCCCGCTCTCCTTGAAGTATACTTTATAGGAAACGAGTGAGTATATTACACTAATACTCGTATCTTTACTCAACTTGACAGTTCCAACCATTTTCGTCTGAGAATATTTACTGAAATGCGATATGGTGTAGCTGTATGTGCCATGAGGAAGGAAAAATGTTATCTCCTGGCCAACACTTGCAAGTGTTTCTGATCCAACGGTTACATTCCATTCAGTTCCTGCAGGAAGACCTTTTTCCAGAAATGAAAGCTCATAATAATTGGAAGCGTTGATGTTTTCAGCCTGGCCCTGTATGAGGCTTATCGTGTGCTGCCATACAAGAGTTCCCTTTGACATTATGGAAACTGTATAAATACCGGGAGCAACATTGATTGTAGCCTTACCTCCGGTAAAATTATAAGAGGATCCACCAATTAGTATTGTTCCGGTGTTCACAGGCGCTTCAATGGTGATACTGGAATACTGGGTTGAATTGTAACTCATGTGCAGTGATCCTTTTTTCCCCCCATAAATTTGATCTCCAATGCTTCCATTATTCATCACTATATGCGATGTGGATGTTACATACGTTATGGATTCTCCAGTATCGCTTCCAAAATTGAACGCATTCGGGATATACTGATAGTTGTGCCCATTCCAGTACATTAGCTTCATGAACATGTTTGTAGCTGGCCCTGAACTTGTGTACAAACCATCACCAAGACCCCCAAGTGTCAGTTCAGCGTCCCAATATAGCCCCAACGGGTTCATCTGGTATCCGTCGACCACATACCTGTAGAAAGTGCTTACATTCTTCGCAAAGATAAACACTGGCGTGTCGTATGTCACCCAACCAAAACCGTCTTTGTATTGGAATATGACCTGTGGCATGCCTGAATTCATCCTTGAGAGAACTCTGAAATCAATGCTTGAAGGATAATTCATGGAGATGTCATTCCCCTTTGTTGTTTTGCTTGGAGCATATGAATATACCCCTGTACCAAGGAATGTACTCACGGAACCGTTTCCCTGCAGGGTATTTGACTGCATTCCTGCGTTGGGTGAACTGAAATTCCAGATATTATTCACGAAGCATACACAAGCAGCAGAGGTTGCATTGTTAGGTGTCACAGAAACAACATTCTGCACCCAGTAGTCGTAAAGATGTCCTGAATTGACGAAAGAGAATTGAACATTCAACTGCATTGTCATTCCGAGTTGGTTTCCGAGTTCCTCACCTATTGGTACGACCACGTTTCCTGAACCGTTGACCGCTGCATTGGGAAGCGTTCCACCTGCAGTTCCGTTAAGTTCCAGTCTTATGATGTTAACTTTGCCTTCGAATGAACTTGTGTTGTAAAAATATGGTGACCCATTACTGCCTATTCCAAAATCGGAAATACCTACAGGTGCAGGTTCATTCTGATAATACTGATATGGGTTTACTCCTGCCTGATTTCCCGTGGGACTCATCTGGTAACCGGATATAGATCCTAATCCAGAATTAACGGAATTCGTTTTTTCGTTGTGAACTATCGGTGAAACCCCTGAATATATACCTAAAGATGGAAGAAACACCATGGATGTAAGTATCATGATACTTGCAACGAATACCACAATCCCAGCACCTCTTGACTTTTCGGACTCACTCCTGTTTTTCCTCTTATTTATTTTTCCTGGCGTTTCCCTCTTTTTATTGTTTTCCATATAAATTGCCATATTGAAATGAATATATACGGAAATAAGTAAAAGTGCATGTTCAAGATAAACACACAACAATGCCAGGATAGCTCCTAAATGCGATACTTATTCTGTTCTTATCCCTGGTATTGGAGCATCACAGTATTCGTTTTCTTCCGTTCATATAAATAATAAAAAAGGTAATACGCAGTAATGATATTGATATCTGTTGTCCGATAACTTTTCAGAAGAATTGACTGAATATCTTAAAATGCTTGGAATAGACCAGGAAGTGGCCCTGATATACCTTACTCTGCTTAGAAAAGGAGCGAGCACCGCGGGGAATCTCTCTAAAGCATTTCCTCTTGACAGGGCAAAAATTTACAGGGACCTGAAAACGCTTCAATCTCTCAATCTTGTTGAAGTAGTCGGAGGGACGCCGTTGAGATTCCAGGCTGTTGATTTTGAAGCAGCCATCGAAACCATAATTAGGAGCAGAGAAGATCATATAACTCAGATCAAGAACCAGAAAGAGGGCATCATAGCAAAATATTCTGAGCAATTGAGGCCAAGAGAGGAAAACAGTGATGTTTCCCTGCATATGAGATTTCTGGAAGGGATTGACTCAGTCATTACAGGAATAAATTCGATGATTGAAAAAGCTGACATTAGTATAAACCTGTTTCTTGACAGAAGAAACCTGATGAGAATATATTCGCATCATTCCATAATTTATCTCTCCCGTAAATTGAATGAGGGCGTGAATGTGAAAGTGTTGATTCCAGAGAGTGAGAGCATTAGCGAACTCGTGGAGGATTTCATTAGAAATTTTGAAGTCCGGGTAAGCAATATGAATGAAACTTTCAGCTATATAACTACAGATTCTAAAGCCATATTTCTCATACTTGATTCTGAAAGTTACGTAAGTGGAAAAGCAATGAACAAGGCTGTAAATGGTATTCTCATTGACAGTTCAGAATCAACAAAACGCTTCAATTCAATGTTTGAATTTTTCTGGAATATTTCAGAAAACGTGGAATCTAAATTTTCAATGTAAAAAATATTTGTTAAAAAAATTGTGGAATTCAGAGTTTGAACAGATGTTTCAACCCATGAATTATCCTTTTCCCAAGTTTTCTAGCAACCACATAAGTGGAACTTGCGGTTCCTGCTGTTCCTCCTGTGGCAAATATGGCAGTGGTTACCGGCGAGGAATGTGTTTGTGTTCCGTTTGCAGAGATAAAGGTTACAGAGGACTGTGCATCTGTTCCATGCACAGAAATTGTCACGGTTTTCACTGCCCTGCTATATCCACTTTCACCAACTACATTCACAATGTATGTCCCATTCATGAGGTTCACATATATGTGCTGTGTGCTTGAATTGTATTCTATGCCATTAATGATCACATGCCATACAGTTCCCTGTAAAAGCCCATTTTCAGAGAGCACCAGAGTATACAGCACAGGATGGAAGTTTATGGATATGTTCTGTGCGCCGGATGCCATAGAGAAATTTCCACCTGTTCCATGGTAATTTCCATCAGGCGTCACAATGCTGTATGTGTATTTCCCAAATTCCAGTATGGCGGAGATGCTTCTTCCAGTTGTTGTGTATGTTTTACCGTTTGAGAGATGTACCTGCCATGGGGTTCCATATGGGAGGCTGTTCTCCTGGAATGTGGCCGTTCCTGAATTTGACTTGCTGTAAAATGTTATATGCTCATTTATGTTGCTGTTGCTCACATCGATTGAACCACTGGATGTGGATGGAACGTAGGAACTGTCAGATGTGCTCACAGTGTAACTGTACACTCCATCCTGCAGAGTGAAGCTTATGGAACCAGGCGAAACCGAGCTGCCATGATCTCCATTGCTTAGGTTTACATACCATGCCTCTCCTGATGGAAGACCTGATTCAGTGAATTTAGCTGTGAAATATATCTGTGTGAATTCAATGTTTACTGTGATTGATTTTCCATTGACATTTATGAATCCGTTTGTTATGTTAGGTTCATAGCTGCTGTCCGTGGATGCAATGGTGAAACCGTATGTTCCATTCTGCAGTTCATAATTGATTGTTGAACCCTGTGAAACTTCTTGCATGCCCGTCAGGTTGGCATACCATGAAGTTCCAGAAGGAAGGCCGGATTCATGGAACATTGCAGTGAATGTTACCGGGTTGAAGAATAATGATATTCCCTGTGCAGATGATGTGACTGTGAATGTGGATGATGTAATGGCCGGTGCAAACAACTTGTCTGTGGTTGCAAATGTATACTCATAGGTTCCGGGGATGAGGTATATGGCAAACTGATCACCTGTTGAATTCAGTGAGAAAGTATTTCCCGAAACTCCGGTGATGTTCACATACCATCTGGATCCTGCTGGAAGGCCTGATTCTGTGAAAATTGTTTTGTAATTATGGGTGGTTTCTACGATTGTGCTCATTGCCTTGTTGGCTCTTCCCTGAAGATCCATGCCTGTTATGTTGAAGTGATCCGTTCCATATGGCACCTGTAGATCATTTATCACAAAGGTATAATTACTGTTTTTGGAGACCGTGTAACCGATCGATTCAGTTCCAAGGAAACCAGAAACCTGCTTCAGATCATATGAACCAAATGGACTCTGAACATCTGAGGATACGTAATAGTTGCTGTTTTCCATGAATACTTTTGGTGGTGTTATGGAAACCGGATTCAGTGAAGGAAGTGTGAGAGATATAGGATAATAGGATCCTGTCTGCGGAGAAATTGAGTATCCGACGTTTGTTCCGCCCTCACTGGCAGTGTACCAGCTGACAATCATTGTTATTATGCTTCCCTTCCTGAGTTTGGAGAGGAGTGAGTGCATGGATACGTTGTAATCCTGTACGGAATGTGTAAGGCTCAGATTGTGTGTTGTGGAGTTTTCACCTATGAGTATGCCGTTATCAAGCACCATTATGCTCACGGTTACAGGAACAGCACCCGGTAGGCTTCCAGAAAGTGGTGATGAAAGCGAAAGATAAAAGTTTGCATACAGTGGATCCGCCTGGGAGAGATAGAGTGAAGTGGCAAGCGGGAGCGACGAATGGAATGACCATGCGGATGTTCCCAGGACTGGAACGAGATAACTTGAATTGAAGTTACCCTGATTCGCCGGAAACTCTGTTGTCATCTGGAAGCTTGACGCTCCTCCTGTTGCCTGCGAGTCCACATGCTGCGCATACAGACTCACATAAGCAGGCTCATTGCGAAGTACCGATGATGGAGGCACGTTATAGAATGTACCAAACAGCGTGACTCCATTGCTGAATGGAATGCCTGTTCCGACTTCAATCTCTCCTGTGGTTCCCGAATATAACACACCTATTGGATTGGTAAATGTGTATGGTGGTGAAATACCTGTCAGAGGAATAGAACTCTCGAAAGATTTTACGGATGGCATGTTCATGAAAACACCGTTCTTATCGTACTGTAGATCCCCTATGGCAACTGGCCCAAAGGAATTCAATGGTGTGTAATCTCCGTAAATTGAGATGCCAATGTATGGCAGATTATTTCCCGTACTGTTTGCATCACTGGAAAAGGTGTCAACTGTCTTTCCATTTATTTCCATTGACCAGGTGTCAGGAGCAGTTCTCACAATAGAATATGTGTTGAATGTTCCGTTTGTTCCAGCACTCCCCGGTGAACCTGTTATGTATCCCTCGCTTCCGAATACGGAGGTCGCAGGAATGATGGCGTAGAACCATGAGCCTTCAGGATTTGACATGCTGGAAACATATCCCAACATTATCTGCGTACCATCGGAAAGTGTCATGTTGATGAAGGCTGATGCTGTGCCGTACATGGAACCAGGCAGGATCGTCTGTATCCTGGCAGATATTCCTGATGCATGAGTTGTGTTGTAATCACCCTTTATGCCTGCAGAATAAGTCATCAGGGATAGTTCCTTGGTAAGGAACCCCGTATTGGGTGAACCCAATCCTGTCACGGGACTCCATCCAGGTCCTGCGTCAAATAGCCCGTTAGGCCCGTTATATCCATAAATGACGTCATAGAACGCCTTATGGTACACGGGTGAATTGAAAATGGCATAAAAGGTTGGATTAAGATAACCAAGCATGTTCCCATTCCCATAATCCAGTTCATATGAATCCGCAGTAGCTATGACACCTGCCCATTGCGGGGATGCAAAGCTTGTGCCTCCAAATGCATATGATCCTGCGGTTACTCCATTGAACACAAACAGATTTCCTGCAAACATTGCATTTGCCGAAACATCAGGTATTCCTCTCCTATACGCGTATTTCCCTGAAGTTGGAATGCCCTGTCCCGTCTGCCATGATGGTTTTGAGTACAGTATGCTGTAACCTCCACCTGTGTAACCATCCCATGCTGTTTCATTGCTCATATTTGTCGGATTGAATGTTTCGTTTACGCCGGGGGGCCCGTTCAATGCGCTCTGGACACCAGTGTTCAATGTTCCATTCATGAATATAGTTGTCCCTCCCACTCCAAGAACATATGGATCATTGCTGGGCCACATGACTGATCTTGGAACGCTGGAATCGTATCCTGCGGAACCCTGATCTCCTGATGCTGCCATTACAGTGATGCCTGTTGCTGCTGCTTCCTTTGCAAATGGGTGGAAATACTGCGCCTCGTTTCCAATTTCTGGTTCAGGTGCACCCCAGCTGTTAGATATCACATTTGCAAGCTGGTTTGTGATAGTGAACACCAGTGACTGAGTGAGAGTATAGTCTGCATCCGGTGAAATTACTGAAACAAGATTTGCATTGGGCGATGTGGCGTGAGCCATCTGGAAATCAAGGGCAGATTCAACTTCCCACAAATCCACTACAGATCCGTATGCCGTTGATACTGGAGAAGGAGTTCCGTAGGGGTAAATGGTCTGGTAAGAATTTGTGGTTGGCATATTGTATAATGTATCGTATTGAGTGAGATCAGAAAGCGAGGTTGGATCCCCAAACGCGTCCGTGACTGCGATTGTTATGTAATTGCCGTTGACTCCTGATGAGATCAATTTTGTCTCGTTATAGGCGATCTGCAGTGCCTGAGGTGTGTATGGAGGTTGTGGATTCAGCGCTCCAGTACCGCTATTAGGTGCATTCATCAACTGGGAAAACTCATTCGATATGTTTGTTCCAAGTGCTGGATTTAAGGTAAGGCCCGGTGTGAAATATGGAAAGTTGTTGAATCCTATGGCTGTGTTTATGTAACTGGAAAATACAGACGGTACACTTATGTTTTGAAGATTGAAATAGAAATCTCCCAAATTTGTGCTGAACATTGCAAAGGTTGTGTTGAATGCTTTCTGAAGATTCAAGAGGCTGCCTGAAACTTCCATGTATCCCCTGTCATTCTCCTTGACGACTGTCAGGCCCATGGATGAATAGTATGAAGCTATCTGGTCATATACCGTGCTGTTCACTTCAAATGAGTCAACAAACTGTGAATGAGTCAGATAGTGCCTGTAAATTGGTGATGCGGGGTTAGAAACTTGTGCCAGATAGGCGTTCAGGAATGTGTTATGCTGAAGCTTCATTCCCATGAAAATATTCGTTGTCATGTTGAGGTTTATGGTGCTGAGCTTGACTGCTCCCGGTGGCATATATGGCAATGTACCGGAAATCATGTAATCTGGGCTTGATAATGCTGCCTGATATAGGGCTGCATTTTTTACAATATTCCCATGCACGTTGGGAGATGCTGTATTCCCCTGTGCCCCTGTATTGATCACAACAGCGAATGCTCCCAATACCATGAGCGATACAACAACAATGCTGAATATCACCTTCAATGGCGAATGCTCTTCCATCATGCCAGTTTCTGAAATATTTCGTAGATCTTTTCGGTTTTTCTCTTTTACGTTATCTTTCATCTGGATCATTAGTTGTAATGGCCCCGGATTTATGTATTAGTGTTTGTTCATAATGAACACACAAGTTAAACTGAATGATTGATATTGTGTGTCATGAATCTCCAAATGCATGTGAAGGGAAATAAACTGGTGACTTCCAAGAATGCAGTTCCATGAGAGCTCAATTCTGTTGTTAAGACATGTATTGTTCTTTATCTGGTTATTTCAATAGAAAACTTAATGTTAAGCTATGCGTTTCATGTAAATGTATATATGAAGTATTTTGCTGTGTTGCTGGTGGGTTTGCTGATAATTTCCTTTACCCCATACATGATTCCAGTTGATCAGAATTCTGTGAATCAGTCCCCTGTGGCAAGCAATTCCATAAACAGCAGGATGAATTCCACAGTCTCTTCCATGAATTTCGGAACAGGAAATTCCTCTTACAGTGGAGGATTGTGGAATCTAACAGGCAAAAGTGTCGGAACACTTCCGTCGAATAATACCAGCGTTTCCATATCAACTCTCAGCAAGTCCGGAACCTATATATTCAAACCGGGAAGTACTATCTCTTCCACGGGCATAGTGGGAAAAAATGAGTCCCTCACAAATTTAACCGGATGGACTTCCCAGAACAATTTCAATTTTCTCCTCAATGGCGGTAAGTGGACATTCAATTTTTACCTAAATGTTTCCGCAACAACCAATGGAGGGATCGGATATGCAGGTGTTGCTGCATACCTCTATAATTCTACTTCCGGAAATGCTAGCAGATTCCTGATTTCGCAGAACAATAGCAACATCTTTTCTCTTTCCCCAGGAGTTTATTCTTTTGTTGGAATTTCCCCAAATTTAACATCGATCAATGGCACAGGAAAATACCTCATAATTGAGCCATTTGTTAATATAACTTCTGTACCAACACTGATAACCTCTCTTGCAACAACCACAACATTGACTTCCCTGAACATATATTTCGGTATTGGCTCACGGGAGGGCGGTGGCTCCAACCTGTCCTATCCATTTTACGGAAATTTGAATGGGACTGTGACCCCTCAATCGTCCACTGTGCTTGTGGACGGGATACAGGTCTCGACCCACTCAGGAACCTTCAACAGAACACTGTTTCCTGGAAATTACAATGTATCGGTAACCAGCCCCTATTACGCGAACTTCACTGAGAAGATCGTTATTGAATCGGGGCACACCATATCGATTAATGCTGTGCTGAAAAAACTCTACAATCTTACAGTAACAGTTTCAGGCCTCTCTCCAAATACATCATGGAACCTTTCCGTTAATGGAACGGAATACGTGTTAAAAAATAGTACCTTTGTCAGGCAGGTTGTAAATGGAAGCTATTCCCTGAATGTGCCTGGTTTCATTTATGTTTCAAAGTGGGAAAGATATTACGCACAGTTTCATAACCACACCCTGAATATTAATGGCAACAGCCAGAATTACACCTTCAGATACGAGAAGGAGTATTATCTTAATGTTAGTTCAAATTCCATTTCCCGTGGAAATGTTACCCCAATATCTGGCTGGTACCAAGCCGGATTGATCATCAACATATCTGAAAAATCCTATACCGGTTTCACATTCAGATTGTGGACAGGCACAGGAAATGGAAGTTACTCCGGCCCCAATGGGACAGGAACCATAATCCTGGATTCCCCTGTTAACGAGACTGCCTGGTTTTATCCTCTGGGTATTGTTCTGTATAAAATTTATTTCGATGAACTTGGACTTCCCGCGGGTACTTACTGGACCGTTTCCCTGAACAATACGCTTCAACAGTCAAATTCCTCTCAGATGTACTTTGAGGAACCAAATGGAACATACAGCTATGAAACATACCATGCTAATGGATACGTATCGAACAGATCATACGGTAATGTTTCAGTTAACGGAAATTCTTCAATTATAACCTTATCTTTCAGCAAGCCAGAATTCCTGGTACAATTTGTTGAAAGCGGCCTGCCAAACTCAATGTTTCCATGGATAATAACGATTCAGAACGTAACCAGTTCATCAAGGAACAGTACCATAGAATTATATTTGGAAAATGGCACTTACAAATATTCTGTTTACAATGTTACAGGATATTCCATCGCACCTCACAGCGGATACATCATGGTGAATGGAAGTGGGGCCACACAGTTAATCAGTTTCAACCTAATATTTTACAATATAACATTCATAAATGAGAATTATTCCAACAATTCATTCTGGGGAGTTATTATTTATAACAGTTCAGGCAAAGCCCTGTATGAGGCAAACAATTCCAAATATTTAACCATACAACTTCCTGCCGGGGAATACAATTACTCTGCATTTGAGGGAAATAACATCAGAACATCAAATGCCTCCCTCATTCCGCAGTTTCAGAGCGGCCCGATCCTCATAACGTTCAATTCTCCTGCAAAACCGCCATTTTCCGTATATATGTTCCTTCAGTATCCAATCATCCTGATTTTCCCAATCTTGATCATTGCTGCTTTGATCTCATACCTGTATTTGCGAAGGAAATTGAAATCATGGGATGATGAATTCATCATATATCATGACGGAAGGCTGCTGAGGCATTATACCAGAAGGATGAATCCAGATGTAGATCAGGATCTGCTTTCTGCAAGCCTGATGGCAATACAGAATGCCATAAAGGAGGCGTCAGGAACCAGAAAGCTTGATTATATCAATATAAAGGGTGCAGGAATAAACATAATCAATGGAAGATATATTTCGGTAGCATTGATGGGCAAAAATGAAATACGCAGGAGAGCGAATCTGAAGATCAGGAGGGCCATAAAAAAATTAGAGGCTGAGAACAGGGCGGCCCTGATTAAATGGAAAGGGGATCAGGCAAGCCTGAACTGGTTAGATAAATACAGGGACAGCCTTCGCCCATGAATATACTACACCTGACTTTTCAATCTCTTCCATTCACCGGAAATTCTCAAAATTTTTGAAGGGCTGATACTATTCTCCAGAAGTTTATCGGATACTATTCTCATGAATTCGTCCAGCTCTTCGGGAATTATATCTTCACTGTCCAGACTGCTCTCCTTATAGCATTCCTGTAGAATTTCCTGAGCCTGTGACTTTTCATCAAATAGATTCAACACATCCAAGACGATTTTGTCAAATACTGCCTCTAAGGATTTTTCCTCTTTTTCCTGCGTTTTTTGCGAATCAGGTTTCGATCTTCTTGGGATTTCTGTTTCTGGCAAATTAGCAAGGGCAACTGAAACAGATTCAAATATTTCATTTACTCCATAGGCCTCCTTGCTGCTGGTCAGGAAGATCTTGTCTTTGGTTATGGCTGCACCATATCTGGCTGCCATGGAAATAAATGAAAAAACAGCTTCCTCATACCTCTCCTTTTCTATTAGATCCACCTTATTCAGGGAAAAATATATGAATGACGTATCCACAGTTTCCGCAATGCTTGGTAACCAGAAGTCAACTGCAGATTTCATGGAATTTTCATTTGTCACATCCGATATTATAATCACTGCATCCACATTCTCAAGGGCAAGCCTCCGGACTTCACCATGCAGATGTGAGCCAAAAACATCCCATACCATCAGGGTCATTTCCACCTGATCACTTATTGTTCTCATGGGTTTTTTTCCGATATTGACCCCTATGGTTTCACTGTAGCTGTCACTGAAGGCATTCTTCAAAAACCTGGAAAAAATACTCGTTTTACCGACTCTCACATCCCCTACCAGAGCGATTTTTCTTATGACTCGTGGATGCATCTCGATTGCCACATGAAGATATTGCAGGATACGATATAAATAAAATCTGTTTCTGTATACTGAGCTCTGTATTTTATCTATTGCCATGATACAGTGTAACATAGTATTTTTATAATATAGCATTAATAAGTACCATGTTCACTGAAATAATATATGGCAATCTCTATTTTCTTACATATTTTCTATGTGATGTTTCGACATATTTTTATCCTTGAGATTATTTAATTGTGATGGTCGAAAGAGACTTATTTGGATCCGATATTTCGGAAATAACCGGATTAGACCCCGGTAGCATAGGAAAAACAATGATCATAGATCGCCTTTCACATCACACAGAAATACTGCAAAATGTGAGCCATTTCATAACATACGTGAAGATTGGATGGGGCCTTCCATTCTTAATGAACAGGACAGCACTGCTGAAGAGGCTTAATGACATAAAATCTATGGGACTTGGTGTTTCCAATGGCGGAACATTCCTGGAAACATGTTCAATGAAGGGCAAATTTGAAAAAGGTTTAAAATCAATCATAGAAGCAGGATTCACACATATTGAGATCAGCGAAGGATTATACGAATTGACAAGACGGGAAAAAAAGATGGCAATGGAAACGGCGATGTCGTCAAACGTCAAACTTGTCATGGAGGTGGGAAAGAAAGGGAGAGAAAACCAGCTCAGTTTGATTGACACTATTTACAAGATACAGGAATCCATGGATTATTCTCCAGAAACCATAATCCTTGAAGGAAGAGAGAACGGACGGGATGTTGGAATCTATGACCATGAAGGTAACATAAAATGGGATTGGGTGGAAAAAATACTTGAAACTGTTAATCTGGAGTCCTTAATGTTTGAGGCCCCACTTGAAAAACAGCAGACAGAACTGATCACGAGACTTGGAAGAGGTGTGAATCTTGGAAATGTGCAGATTGCGTCTGCAGCATCAGTCACGGCACAGAGATTTGGACTTGCAGGAGAGAACGTGTTTATAAACGACCAGGTCAGGGAATGCAATGGGAGTCCTGCAACAAAATTTGTATATCACATTATAAGGAATGCCATTTCTGCTGATCAGACATCACTGATGAACATCACGGGGCTCAACAGGAGAACGGTTCAGAATGCCATATCTGATCTGATAGATATGAAACTCATAAAAGAGGTGTATGATCCGAGAGACATGAGAAGAAAAACTTACTCATGCATCAATAGGAGTTGACTGATCAGAGATCATACCTTACTTTTTTCTTATCCAGGAAAACATCTTCAGGCACTATAACGTAGTACTTCTGCCCTAACTTTGCTACCTGCAGTTTTTCATGAAGGTTGGAAATTTCCTCGCTCAGCCTGGATGAAGCTATGGAGTCGCTTGAAGCGTTTGATGTGTCAAGTATGACCACGTTCCCATCATAGACAAAGCTCAGCGCTTTCTTCACATGTTCAGGCTTGTCTACCTCAACAACCTTCAGTGATCTTGCGTAAGAGGTTTTACCCAGCCCAAAATCATACTCTGCAAGGTTTATGAAATCCAGCGTTTCAACTCCACTATCTGGCCCGATCTCCTTTTTCTGATCCTTCTTCCCTATTTTCACCATTTTCAGGTACCTCGCTAAAGTATTATGAGTCCCTTGATGCATGGACTCTGTTTTATTTTTGATATTATTTCCGGGCTTAGAGGCGTATCTGTGACTATCTTTGCCCTTGGCTCTTCTGTTATTATCGGGTCCTGTACTATGACCTGCCTTATTCCTACTCCACTGTCTGCTATGATCTTCAGAGCATTGCTGATAATTCCAGGTTTTGTGGCATCCTCAGGTATTATTTCTATGACTCCGAGATTCATGAGCTTCGAGCTTGCACTGCTCAGATCAGCAATAGCCGTAAGTTTGGAGAAGAAGCCAAGAAGTGTTTTGTCGTTCACAATCTTGGTCACGACCTGTATGACAACTCTCTTATCCACCCCTACTGACATTGCAAGGGAGTTTGACCTCACTTCCACTGACCCGCAGAATATGCCGAATTCATTGTCATATTTTTCCTTCACTGAGAAACCGTAATTCATAAGGTATTTGACCACTGTAAGTTGTGAATGATATTTTCCAAAGGCATTGTTAATTACATCCCACATGTTTCCACCGTTAAGTTCCATCCGAAATCCCATCTTCCGACACCTGTATCACCGCTTCACCCTCAGGGAGATATGGTGAATCAATCAGCCTTGCTATTCTTTTTCCCGCCTTTCCCTT
>JAKAWU010000056.1 GCA_021816965.1 Thermoplasmata archaeon
TTGCAGAATGGATAACTTCAAACCCCTCATCACTGAGGCGCATGTATCCTTCGCTAATGGGATAAACAGGTAATTTCCCATATCAAATTTACATTGATTAGTCATTTATTCTCCTCGGCGTGCAGACTTTTTTGACGCCATATCTCCCAAAGCCCATTTCAATGTAAACTATTAATACAAGTTATAGATATAAAACCACTAATATTGGTGACAAAAATGAAAAATATTAAGTGTTCAAAATGCGGAGAGGTGTTCAAAAAGCCAACTTTGGGATTCAAACCTCTAGAATACAAGGCTGGACTTAAAATGTCCGGCGGTTTGGTTTCGTTTGGAGCTATAATTCCATGTCCAAAATGCGGCTTTGAAGCCCCACTGAAGGGTTACGAGGCAGTCTGAGCAATTCCACATTCGTTTTGTTAATTTGTAACTTATTTTTCAATTTATCCACTTCCACATAACATGTTCAGACGTATTCTAAGTTTTTCTTGATTTTGTATGTGATCTCGGGCCTTTCTAAGCGGTGCATCTTCATCCTAAAAGGAATCTGGAGGAAATTTCTCCCACCGTATTTTCCATCATTCAATTTTAGTGATTTTAAGATAGAATATCTTTATCACAGAACTCATTTCAAAATGGCTCGTGAAAATACTAATTGAAGACGCTGGAGCTTAAACAGTTGAGTGTTATGGAAAGAATTCTGGCGGCAATATGACTGAAACGGAGTGATCATGCAAACGAAATAAATACTCTGAGGCGCCAGAATAAATTTTGTGGAGATAAAAGCAGAATCACAAGAATTAAGCTAACTCTATGGAGTGTTATAAATCAGATTTATGCATTACCATATATGGATGCCTAAGAGAAGAATAAAACTCTTGAAGTTCGGAAACTGGGTAAGATGGCTCTCGAATATACCCAGACTCTTATAGAACCTGATGCATTTTCCTTTGATATGGTCGAAAAAACATAGGACTACATAAGGAAAAATCCTCATTTCCACTCAACCTGTCCATAAACAATGAAGCTGCAAACTAAACACAACCACCAAACGATGAGAAAACTTTCAGGACCGGGGATCTTGTAAAGGTGCATATAGGCGCACAGGTAAATGGGTACATATTTGATAATGCAGCTTCAATGGAAGTTGGAGGAAAGGTCCATTACAATGATCTAATAGACTACACAAGATAATGCTCCAATGCAACACTGAAGGTATTGAGGCCAAACATAGAAATATACCGGATTAGCGAAGCAATCAGTTCGAAGATCGAACCCTTTGGTTTCAAACCCGTAAAAATCTTGGAGAGCAAGGAATCAAAAGGTAGGATCTTCATTCCACAATATTTATACCTAATTATGATGATTGCAATGGAAGTAGGATAGGAGATATGAACCAAATCCAATGCTCACAGAGTATGCAACTACTGCATAGGAAATAGTTCTCAACCATCCTACAACGGAAGTTCCATGAAAATTAAGCGAAATAACTCATCGAGAACGGTGTTCCAGCCTATTTTTTTCTTTTATCATTCAGTTTTTTTCTTGTGGCTACAGTTATTCCCCGGTTTGGAATAGCATTCGGTAAAGTCACTCCCAGTGCTCTGATAAGTTCTGATCCCAGTTCTCTTGTCTTCGGGATCGAATTATACTTCACAGCACCGACCTGTACGATAATGCAGTTTATTGATGATAATTCATGGATGCCTTCTTCAACAGTAACATTGAGATCAATCCACTTCTCTCTGAGATGTTTTTCAATGATGTATGAGAGCATGGCAATGAACACATGGGCCCTTGTTTGTGGTTTCTTTCTCACGTGTATTGGACGTAATTCTATTGTATCTGATTTCATTGTTCTGAATGCCCATTCCACATTTGCAAGATCCTTATACCTCTGGTGGATTGTATCCATGCTTCCCTGATCTACCGGAAGGTTTGATCTGATGACGTAACAGCCGTCGAGGTGTGTTTCCTCCTTCAGTGCTTCTTCATCTATTCTTACTGTCAGTATTCTTTCTTTTGCTTCAATTACAGTGAATCCTGACACCTTCAGTTTTTCGATTCTTTCATTGACAACAGCAGTAGCTGTTGAGATTTCTGCCTTTGGATGTTCTGACAGGTATCTGTTTCTGTCATCCACAATGCTCCTGATCTTTTCGATCTTTCTGTTCCTGCTGTCCTGAATCTCCTTCGCTCTTACTGGATTCCTGCGTAATATGTACCTTGTGTTTTCATGGAGGATCTCACATAATTTCTCAGTGAATAATTCCATCTGTATCACTCCCTGCTTCAGGAGTGTTTCCATCTGTGGTTTTGTTGTTGCTGTTATGTAATAGAACTTCTCATTATCCAGATCAGCAATCTGTTCAGTCTTGATCATGCCACGATCACCCACCATGGTTACGGATTCACATCCGAATTCATCTGCAAGCTTCCTGATCTGTGATATGAATGTTTTCACATCATTTGTATTTCCATGGAATACCTCGATGGATATGGGCCATCCGTCATCATCTGTGAGGAGACCGATTACTATCTGCATCCTTCCTTTCTTTCTGTCACGATTGTATCCGAAATCTGCGTATTCGTTCTTCATACCCTCAAGGTATGATGAAGTGGCATCATACAGGTATAGAACAGGTTTCTTTCCTTCATATCTTGAGTTGAATAATCCCTTCTCAATTATCCTCTGTTTTGATTCAAGCCAATCCATTGCATCGTAGAGATTATCCTCGTTGAATTTATCCATGCCCAGGATATCAACAGCTGCATGAGTCTGTGCCAGTCGTACATTGGCCATTCTTGATCCGGGCTCTATGAGTCTGGCAAGTACCATCCACAATGCACGTTTCGATTCTTCTGTACTGCCTAAAGCTTTCACTATGTCAAGATCCTGTGCTGCCTTATTCAGTGAATATACAGCACCTACAGACAGGCCCTGTTCAGTATCTATATCCTTCCGATCGATCAGGTAATCAGCCAGATTCTCCTTATACTTCAATGCCAGTTTTATGGCTTGTATTTCAGCAGGAGAGCATTTCGAGATGTTTGCTATGGTTCTATGCTTAACCTTGTTCCCATCCCTGTAAGAATCCCGGATGAGAACCCGCCTATATTCCCTGCCACCTATGCGGGTTATGCCCTCCTCAACATGCATTGCATTGGTAATCGATAACTGTATACAAGCATATCCATGGTTAGTGGCTACTTATCAGAAAAATATGAAATCATATTCAACTATACATTCACAGGAGAATTCAACAATTTATAGGGAAAAATGGAGTGGAACTTCCGCTACAACAAATCCGGCAGAATCTCTAGGGGAGACCTTTGTGAAGGAATAGAGTCCACCGTGAGAGGCTATGTTTGATGAAAGTGCTGTGCTGTTACGAGCAATCGTAGGGGCGAGTATTGCAGTTATCACAAATGCATTTATTGCATCCGGGCCCGCAGCTCATATTGTGGTTCATTCACGAACAAAGATTCCAGCACCTATGATATTCCCAAGGTCTATGAATGTGACTTGTCACTTATTTAGCATGAGTCAGCATATTACAATATGAAATTAATTTTCTCGCTTAAAAAATTATCAGTAACATTCATATAAATTATCAATATTCACAACAATGGAGGCTTACGGTTCAAAATCCAGCGATTATGGATATATGAATGATCTGAAATCAATATATATTTTGATGAAATACCAGATCAAATTCTATCTGAAAACAAGAAGATTCATTGCCATGCTCATAATTGTTGTGCTGATCACTGCCCTAACTGTTGGAATAGATCTATACGAAGGTGTGGCAAAGAGTACAGTTGGTCTTTCGAGTTCAGCAGAATTTATCTCCAAAGGGCTTTCTACAACTCTTGTCCTGTCTATTAGTGTAATAGCAGCGTTCTTTGGCGGAGATGCAACCAGTATTGAGACAGGAACAAATTCAGGATACTATATAATGACCCAGCCTGTCAGGAAAATTTCAATTCTAATAGGAAGGTATCTAGCTTCTGTTTTACTCGCTTTCGGTCTTATTCTCATTGAGTACGCAGGAATGGTAGGTCTGAGTCAGAACTTTTATGGAACAGTAACTTCAAGAATACTCTTTTCCATAGTTGAAGCGCTATTCCTGATAGGAGCATTTATGGCCTTGGCCTTCCTTTTCAGTTCCATATTCAAGAATCCGCTCATAGGCATACTGTTTTCAGTCATAGTTTTTGTAATTGTTTTTAGCATAATCATAGGGATCCTTGAAATAACAAATGTAGAACCGTGGTTTGTATTGACCTATGGAGGGCAGGTTGTCACTGAAATACTGAGCTCAACTCCAATCGTGCATTTAAGCACAATTAGTGAACCGGGTCTCTCAGTAAATATCTATCAACCCTACATCTGGGAAGGTAACGTTATAATGAGTGGATATCTTGCAATATCTCTGGTGCTGTCATACATAATATTTCGGTTCAAGGAGGTGAGGCCTCAATGAGTATAAACCAGACAATTGAAGTTTCTGAACTTTCCAAGATATATGGAAAGTTCAAAGCAGTTGATCATATAAGTTTCAAGATAGAAGGAGCCGGTGCTATAGCATATCTGGGTCAGAACGGAGCAGGAAAGACCACTACATTTAAGATGATGACCGGATTGATAAAACCTTCAACAGGATATGTAAAAATAGGAGGTTATGATATTATCAGGGACAGAAAGAGGATACTGTCTGGAATTGGAACACTGGTGGAAACACCCGAACCTTACCCTTCCCTTACAGTTCGTGAATCAATAATGCTTGTTGGCGAACTGAAGGGAATGAAAAAGAAGGACATAGAGGATCACATAGAAAATTTTGGGAAAAAAGTTAACATTCCAGATCCATCAATGAAAGTGGGAACATTGTCAAGGGGTCAGAGAGCAAGAATAGTATTTGCGGCTGCTTTCCTGAATGACCCATCAATAATCTTTCTTGACGAACCAACAAACGGAATGGATCCTGCAGAGAGGAGAATCATAAGGGATATAATTCTTGAATGGAAGAAGGATCATATGATAATGCTCAGTTCACATCTTCTTCAGGAAGTAACCGACACATGTGAAAATATTATCTTCATAAATCGTGGGAAACTTACAGTTCAGGACAAAACAAGGGAAATTGAAAGAAAGTTTAACTCAAGAAGTGTTAGAGTGCAGTACCTTGACAAAGTTTCTCTTTCAAATATGAATAATGCAAATCTGACCTTAGTGGATAAGATAGAAGAAGAATCGACAAATTCCTTTGTTTTGTACTTTGATGGGAGACTTGAAAACAAAGCTGCAATACTGAGCCAGTGCCAGAAAATAGGCAGAGTCATTTCATACGCAGATTACGAATCATCTCTCGAGGAAGCTTTTGTGAACCTCATAAAGGAAAATCAATAAATCATAGTATTTTTTATTCTATGAAAAGAGTTATTTCTTGCAGATAGTGTATTGAATCTGCTGTAAAATTGAAGAGGCCCTGCACAATTCAGATTTGAATAGGTGAAAATATGCAGGGCCAATTGGAAGTAATGAAAGGAATAATAAGTAGTTTTCTTCAGGACAGCAAGGATGGAAAGAAAAAACTGTTGGAATGGTTTCTCAACAATGTTATGGAAGAGGAAGCAAGAATACAGGTATCATCTCTTCCATATGAAAGATCAGAAGAGAGGAAGGGATACAGAAATGGTACAAGATCCAGAAAACTTAAGACCACTGAAGGGGAACTGGAACTTAAGAAGATGGCCACAGGGGAATACAGGAATCAGTTACAAGATCCTTTCTAGGTGCAGCATGGCAGTTCTGCCATGTCCATTTCATGAGGAATCTCATGAAATTGATTCCTAAGAAGAGGCAGTTGCCTGTTATGCAGATCGTAAAGCAGGCCCTTGAGAATGAATCACTTGTATCAACAGCACAGGAAACACTTGTTAAAGAGGGCCTGGAGAAAGCATCTGACATGTTCGAGAGATGGTATCCCTCACTGTACAATTACAAAGCATACAGTGAATCATG
>JAKAWU010000012.1 GCA_021816965.1 Thermoplasmata archaeon
AAATCTGAATTGTGCTGGGTTTTTTCAATTTTACAGCAGATTCAATACACTATCGTGCTTTCCTCCATTTTGGTTCGTATCATTTATAGAATATGGTATAATATTGGTATATGGCCTCACTCTTCAGGATAATCTTTTTAGGCACAGGTGGATCATGGCCCACACCGGGAAGATCTATGCCTTCCATCCTTCTCCAGATAGATGATACCATAAGCCTTTTAGACTGCGGGGAAGGAACACAGAAACAGATCATGAAAAGTGGAGTCTCGTTCATGAAAATAAAACATGTGCTCCTTTCTCATCTCCATGGTGATCATTTCCTTGGACTAATTGGTCTTATACAGAGCATGTCATTCAACGGTAGAACCGATGAACTCAATATATATGGGCCTCCCGGTTGCATATCCATTCTATCAAGGGCTATAAATGTGGGATACTACACATTGAGATTCCCCATCAAAGTTCATGAAATCCCTTTCGAATCCAGCATGGAGATCGAAGGTTTCATGGTTGAAACCATCAGGGCAGACCATCCAGTGCCAGCAGTTTCATACAAAATAATTGAAAAAGACTTGGTAAAGATCGATCCTGAGAAGGCGAGAAGGCTAAACATATCATCAAGAAGGCTGGAAGAGTTGAGAAGAAAAGGATCTATAGATCATGATGGAAAAATTGTTTCGATGCCTGAAGTTTATGGTGGAACAAGAAAAGGCAGGATCCTCGTATATTCAGGGGATACCCGGCCAAACCCGCAGATGGAGAAATTTGCCATAAATGCAGATATACTTATACATGAGACCTCAACTTCCTCCTCACTTGAGCCCAAAGTAAATGAATTTGGCCACAGTTCTTCAAGACAGGCTGCCGAGATTGCCAGGAACGCCTGTGTGAAAAAATTCTATCTTTTCCATTATAGTCCCAGAATAGATAATACACTGGAACTTCTCAACGAAGCTAAAGATATATTTCCAGAGTCATATCTCAGCACAGAAGGGCTTTCTGTTGACATTGAAAAGGGAAATATTGTGTTTGAAAAAAATGATTGAATCAATTTCCAACTGCCATTGAGTTGGTAATATTTCTTCCAAATACAAATTTTTCAAATATTACGGTCAGAATAAGAGAAAGCGCGAAAGACACTGCATAACTGATATCAACACCGTTAGTTGCGGCGTAAAGTGGCACATTCACTCCAAAATAAATAGTTATGGTGTCCATGAATGGATAAGATGCTGCTATTCCGATTATGTATGACAAAATTGGACTCCAGTTTACTTTTGCTATGCTGGCCTTTTTCTTCACTATAAAAAATTCCGCAATCATGACCCCAAGCCATGGAGTGATCCAGTAATCCAGCACGAAAAGGAAACCTTCAAAGTAGCTCGTAAACGTGTTGAAGAACATTATTGAAAGAATAATGGTGATTATAGAAATGGCTGCAATCAGGAAATTCTTTCCAAAAGCAATTCCAATGGCCCTAGCAGACATGAGGTTGGAATAAAGATTGAGTGAATTTGCAGCGAGTCCGCCAAGGAAGAATGTTATGGCACCAATAACCCAGAAGTATCCAAACATATCCAGATATATTCCACTTGAGACAGAACCGTTCAGGCTGAGATATGCTGCGGTCATGTACGATATAAGTTCCACCATAAAAGATGCCATTGCAGAACCGGCCAGAGTATAGATCACAGAATTTGTCTTGTTTCTGCCAGTATTCTTTATGTATCTTGAGTAATCCGATGCATAGGGGCCCCATGACATTATGTATGAGAATGAGAGCATGAATGCGGCTGCAAAATTATAAATGTTCCATGTTTCATTCTGTGCAAATACCACACTTGCACCTGATGTGAAAATTCTTATGGCCATGTAGATGAAAAGCAATCCGAGGAAAAATGACATCGCCCATTCAAATCTCCTTATAGATTTGTGCCCAAACCTTATGGTTAGATATATGCTTCCGAATGTGATAAATATAGCAATTAAATAGATGATATTATATCCGAATATGCTGACCCCTAAATTGTCCTGTGCGGAAAGGATGTAACCAAGTGCTCCGGCAGATATTATAAGGTTCACTGTCAACCACCCAACAGTATTTACAAATTGAAGAAGTGAAAATGCTTTTCCTCCAGATATTCCAAAGAAATCTTTTGAAACTTCCATCTGTCCTTTCCCTGACACCGGGCCAATGTAAGACATGACACCTACGAGGATACCCCCCGCAATATTTGCAAGCAGAAGCGTGATGATCATATCTAAAAAAGGAAGCGCATAATAGTACTCTATAACAACGCCGAGGAAAAAATCTCCAACGGACAGGTTAGATGCAAACCAGAGGTAAAATAAATAAGATGGCCTGCTCAATCTTTTCTCATCTGCAGTTACGATATCCAGAGTTTCATCTGCTGTAGTCAATTTGCTTGAACCTGACATATTTTTCTGAAGCCACATCGCTACTGGGGATATAATTAATATTCTCTTTTAAATACCATTTACATACTTGATTTTGGAACAGTGATAATGCTAATACAGGACTATCACCATTTTTATATGTTGAAATTATAACAATGCATGGCACATAGAGCAGTTTTTTTAATTGGTGCATCCAGTGATATTTTTGAATCCAGTGTTTCATCCATATTGAGAACTGCTGAAACCTTTGATGTGGACAGTATTACTATTTTCTATTCGTCGTTTGCAGAGAGGTATGTTTCCCTTATCAGAAATTTTTTTGAAGAAAATTCCATTCTTACACACATCAAGTGGGAAAACATAGAACTGGATGAAAACAGATATGAGGAACAATTGGAGAATGTGCTGGATAATGATACAATATTCTGCCCTACAGCAGGTTCAAGATATTATACAATATCGGGCTCAGTCCTTGCTCATTCGAAAGGGGCAACCATTGTACATATAATGTTCCTGTATGGCCCTTGGCATGGAATGTACTACCCCTTTGTTCCCAGATTCCTGCAGCAGTTGAAAATCATGAATGGCCCTCTTGTACCTTCGAAAAAAATTGGGAATATTATAACAGAAGAACAGGCAGCCAAACTGAAGAAATACTGGGAAGATTCATTCCGTTCCAGAAGCATCTCACGGAGGGCTGGCAGAGAGGCCCTTTCACTAAATTTGAATGATACCAGAAATTACCTCACAAATAATGATATTGTCAATCTTCCAATCCTGATGAGCGAAAATGGAGAGGTAACTGTTGGAAAGACACAGGATGAAAAAACCTGTCTCAGGCTGAAGATATCGGGAAATCCTCAGAAATGCCATGTGGAATATGAAGATAAGGGAAGTTTCATCAGCATACCTGATGATGAAAATACGAGAGATGAATTTATTGAATCATTCATAGGACGTGCCCTTTTTGGCAGGGAAAAATCAAGACGCCCGAAAAAAGAGAAAATTTCTTTCGAAAATCTGTACAGCATTCTGGGTTTCACGTCCCTGAAAGCAAGCAGCATAGATCACAAAAAGCACAGTCTTGAGGAAATTTCAGCTGGTTCAAGAGGAATAATTGTAGATACAAACCTTGTTTACAGGGGAATCCTGCTTGATAAAAATGTAAAAAAAATGATTCCATATTGCACCTATGTTGAGATTGCAAACAAAAGAACTGACCTCCTTAAATCCAGGCATGAATCACTGGATAAATTCTATGCAGACCTTCTCTGGGAATCTCTCACAGAACTGATGGAGACAAGTACTATCATACCCACTGAGACCTTTTTCTGCGATGGTGTTATTCCCATGATCGACCCTCTGCTCATAAAGAATTGTGTGCTTTTGACCCATGATATCGGTGCATATAATCACTGGCTGGAAATATTCTCTGAAAACACGAAGGTTTGCAGGGCATCAGTCTCATACACAGATAATATTGTAAGACTCGCATTTGCGTTCCTTCTCCTTGCTTCCCTGCTGCACATATCCTGATATAGCTCCTGACATTTTGACATCCTTTCATATAGGCAAATAAATAATACAATGATAAAATACCATAGTGTGGAACTTCAAAAAAAGATCGAAGCCCTACTTTTCGCCACAGATGATCCCATTGGCATAAAGGAAATGGCGTCTCTTCTTATGGAAAATGAGGATGCCGTAAAAAAGGAATTGAAAAAACTTATGAAGGATTATGCTTCAAGGGAAACATCGATCGCAATATTATCCACAGGGAAGAAATACCGGATGTCCCTCAAGAAAGAATATGATTCCATAGCAATGCCTGTTGCAAAGATGGAAGTAACGCCACAGCAGCTGAAAGCACTGACTGCCATATACAATTCTCCAAGGGCCCTTCGTGGTGCAATCAAAGACAGGCTTGGTGAAAAATCTGATGAGATAATATCAGAACTTAAAAGGGCGGGCTTTATAAAAATTGATAAATACAGGAATACTGAAATGTATGTGCTTACCAAAAAATTTTACTCTTACTTCAATATGAACCAGAAAAAATTAAAAGAAGAAATCCATAAAGCACAGGAAGGAGTAACTGATGAAAGCTAAAATAATGCTTATTGGCGGAGGAGGCAGAGAAGATGCAATTGCTAGAAAAATTATCGAGAATGAGGGGACTCTTATAAGTATACTCCCCTTTGAGAATCCTTCCATTATAAGGATGAGTGAAAAATACTTCATAGCGGGTGAGAATGATGCAGATAAGATCATATCTCTTGCAAAGGCTGAAAATCCTGATGTAGTGTATGTCAGTCCAGATTCATTTCTTGATAAGCCTATAGTGGACGCTCTGCAGTACAGTAAGATCAGGGTTGCTTCCCCTGATACCAAGGCATTCCAGATTGAAAGCTCAAAAATATTCATGAGGCAACTGATAAAAAGATTCGGAATATCCGGGAATATCAAATATGACATATTCTATGATGAATACGATGTTGAAAAGTTTCTTGGAAGCACAGACAAGCATTTTGCCATAAAGCCTGCGGGCCTTACAGGTGGAAAAGGGGTGAAACTCACCGATGTGCATTTTTCCTCAAGAGAGGAGGCAAAAAGGTATGCTGCATCTGTTGTAGCCAGGGATAAGAAGGTAATTCTTGAGGAGAGGATCACTGGTGAGGAATTTTCAATTCAGGCATTCACTGACGGAAGATCATGCTCCTTTTTCCCTGTAGCGCAGGATTACAAGAGACTTTATGATGATGAAACAGGCCCCAATACAGGCGGAATGGGATCAATAACGGGCAGGGACATGGGTCTCCCATTCATCAGGAAAGACAGCGTGGAGAAGGCAAAAGACATTGTGAAGAAAGTGTTGAGCAGCCTTTATTCAGAAGGCACCATGTTTAGGGGAGTCATTTATGGTCAGTTCATGCAGACAAAATCCGAAGTGAAAATAATAGAATTCAACGGAAGAATGGCTGATCCTGAAGGAATAAACTGCATGGCTCTTTTTGATGGAGATATAGTTGATACGTTGATTTCACTGGGTGATACAAATCTTCACACAGCATCGATTCACTTCAAAAACAGGGCATCAGTGCTCAAGTATGCTGTTTCCGAAGGATATCCTGATCATCCGGTACCCGGAACTCTCAGGATCAACAATTCCCACCTCCCTGAACACTTCAAGATATACTATGGCTCTGTGAAGGGCACGATGGAAGAGCCGCAGATGACAGGTTCAAGAGGTGTTGCACTTCTTGCAATGGCTGATAGCATTAATGAGGCCTCAGAGATAGTAGAATCAAACCTCTGGAGAATTGAGGGGAAATATCACATGAGGCATGGCATTGGTTCAGCACCCAGCCTTCGTAAAAAGATTCAGTGATATTTTCACAACTTTATTTTCCCTATTATTCTGGGTTTTGAATTAGGCCTTATTAGAAGGTATTCTTTCTCCTGTAGTATGGGCCTGTCCATCACCACCTCATTTCCTTTAAGGAATCCGCGCTGATACCTCATGTGGCCTGCAAGGAATACCTCGCCATCCGTTCTCATGGCTTCAGGGACTGCCCTATGGTATATCACGTCACCCATGATTGATTCCACGGGTTTCCTCTTCTCTTCCTCCAGGATGCTTCCTCTCTCCAGTTCATCAACATCGACATTTTTCAAAGCGAGTCCAACCCTTGAGCCAGCAGGAGCCTCATCAACATCAATATCATTCATCTGTATGGATCTTATCTGCACGGTCTTTCCTGAAGGATTCAGGTACAGAGACTGATGTTTTGCTGCCTTCCCGGAGAGCACGAATCCCAGTGCCACGGTTCCAACACTTTTCACCATGAAGAAGTGATCTATCAAAATGGATGTCTTCCCTCCAGTTTCCCATGAATGATTCCATGGAAATGTTAGAAGCTCCATCGGTTTTCCATTGAATCTCTGATATTTTTCCATGACACTACCCTTCAGTATCCTTTCAAGCAGAGATGGTTCTATGTTGCTTCCTGGGATTATGTATCCGTTCTCCTTATTCATGAGATCAGATGCAATTATGATCTCTCCAAGAGACCTGTCTATATTGTTCACGCCTATGAGAGAACTCTGGGAAAGAAACAATGCATCCGTGAGGGATTGTATCTTGTCAGGGAACTTGTCAGGAGAGAATATTGTCACTATGTCATCACCATCTTTCCTTCCATAGATTGTTATATCACTTTCCGTATGCTTCTTTGCAATTTCCTTGACATAATCATTTGCATCGTATGAGAAATATATCTTATTTACTGTCATTTAACACCTCCACCGCTTTTTTCAGTATGTTGATGGATTCCATCGAATCGTTGGGAAGTGGTACCCTTCTGTATTCGATTCCCATCTCCTTTATCTTGTTTCCTATGAGGGTATCCATATCGTAAAGTACTTCAAGATGATCATAGAAAAACCCAATCGGCACTATATCAACACGGCTGAACTGCTTTGTGTTCAATTCCTGAACCCTCTTCTGTATCGAGGGCTCAAGCCAATGTGTGCCGTAGAATCCCCTGCTCTGGAATGCATAGGTCCAGTTCTCAATTCCTGCATTTTCAGCTATTTCTGCTGACATTGTTACGAAATTCATGTAATATTCCCTCTCATCCTGAACTCTGAATGGGAGACTGTGCGCAGTGAATATGACAATGTCGCTTCCCTTTGAGTATAGCTTAGAGATAGATTCTGCCCAGTAACTTTTAAGTTCAGAAATATTATCCATCCCATTAAGTGCCTTGGCCCGGACATGATCTGTTCCTTCCAAATTCTTCATGAAAGGTTCATTATAACTTTTCATTATGCTCCTGTTCCTTATAGGGAAAAGCGGCATGAGAAAAAGTTCATCGTATCTATTTTTTATAATCTCAGTCGCAATTTCCTGCATAGACGGTTTCCAGTGTTTGTAAGCAAGAAACACGTCATAGTCCTGCATATAGGATTGGAACAGTCTTCTCAGGTTTTCCAGTATGGCTGTGGATGGTGAAACATAATCAAATACAGAGTATTTCTTCAATGTTTCGTCTATTGCTTTTTCTGGAGGTTCTTTACCACCGTATACATCCCTGAGATATTCCATTATATTTCCCTTAGAATCAGGACTCCCATATCCTAGCAGCACTATGGCGCTTTTCAAAGAATCACCTTTTTTACCGTTTTTGATATATCTCTAAGTGTCTGAACGTCAGTTCCTGGAAGAACCCCATGGCCAAGATTGAAAATGTATTTCCTATGATCCTTCATGGAATAGGCCATGCTGCCTGCAAGCTGGACTGCCAGTGAAGGGTTGTGAAGAACAATATCAGGATCGAGGTTTCCCTGGATCCCTGTGTTCTCTGAGTCAAAGTTAGACACAGGGACTGACCAGTCCGGGTTGATGAAGTCTGCACCTGTTTTCATGATTGTCTTGAAGAAAGCGGAGGTTCCCTTGCTGAAATATATCACTGGAATATTTCTTGATCTTATTGCCTGAACTATGGGAGCCACTATCTGCTCAATCACAGATCTGGCAAGATCGAGACCGAGCATTCCAATCCAACTGTCGAATATCTGAATTGCATCCGCCCCTGCCTCAACCTGCGCTATGGCCTCCGATTGTATTATCTTTCCTATGTTTTTCAGGATGCTCATGGAATTTTCCCTGTCCGTGATCATTCTTATTTTTGCATCTTCCTTCTTTTTTCCATCCATGTAACAGAATATAGTGAAGGGGCCCCCTGTGAATCCTATAACAGGAAAATCATTATGATTTTTCCTGAATTCTTTGATTGCATCGGCTGCAGGATGTGATGGAATATTATTCACTTCTCTTTTTTCAGAAAATACGGGTCCCGTTCCCTCAACGAAATCTATGCTGTAGCCCATGTTCTCCATAGGTATGGAGATATCAGAAAAAATTATGGCTGCATCCGCACCTGTTTCCCTGGCTGCAATGTATGAGATTTCTGATGCTCTTTCCGGTCTGTGGCACAGTTCAAGTATTCCCATCTCCTCACGCAGGTCCCTGTACTGCTGAAGATATCTTCCTGCCTGCCTCATGTACCATACAGGCGTGCTGCTGTGTTCTTCATTGTGAAGTGCCCTTATGAAATCATTTTCCATTATGGCTTCAACCTTCTCACTGTTCTTGGGTAAGGAATCGCATCCTTGATGTTTCCAAGGTGCATTATCCACATGGCGAGCCTGTCCAATCCCAGTCCGAAACCGGAATGGGGGATGCTTCCATATTTTCTAAGATCAAGATACCAGTAATAATCATCCTTTTTCAGGTTATTCTTCTCTATCCTTCCAACAAGTTCATCATAATTCCATATTCTTTCTCCGCCACCGATTATTTCCCCGTACCCTTCCGGAGCCAGGAGATCATGGCAGAGTATCTGGTTCGGATTCTGCGGATCAGGCCTGTGGTAGAACGTTTTCAGTTCCTCCGGAAAATGTGTCAGGAATAGTGGCCTTGTGAAATTGGACATTATCTGTTTTTCTTCATCAGCGCCCAGATCATCCCCATATTTCAGAGGCATTCCATAGGAGGAGGATTTTTCAATCAATTGGCTGTATTTCATCCTCTGGAAAGGGTGGAGGCTGTCCTCAAGAACTTTGATATCCCTTCCAAGGATGTGCAGTTCTTCGTTGTTTTTTTCCAGAACCATCCTGACAATATGCTGAATCATCTTCTCCTCAATTTCCATCATCTCGTTATTGTCTGCCCATGCAACCTCAACCTCTGCATGCCAGTATTCTGTAAGGTGTCTCCAGGTCCTGCTCTTCTCTGCCCTGAAACTTGGTGACACGGTGAATACTTTTTCAAGCGAGAAGATGAAAGTTTCCAGGTAAAACTGCGAGCTCTGGGAAAGGAATGCTTCCTCTCCAAAAAATGGTACCTTGAATAATGTGGAACCTCCTTCGGTTGCAGTTGAAACCATCAGTGGGGCCTGAACCTCGTAATATCCATTATCAATGAAAAAATCCCTGAATGCCTGAAAAATGGTGGATCTTATTTTCAGTTTTGCATTGAATTCCCTGCTCCTGATCCAAAGGTGCCTGTTGTCAAGCTCAAATTCCTCCGAGATATCCTTTGAAACTGGAAAATTGTCGTTTCTCTGGAATATTGTGAAAGAGGATATTTTCAGTTCATAACCTGTGATTGCCCTGCTGTCCACATGTACAGAGCCCTTTATCTCCATGCTGCTTTCAATGGTCAGCGAAGCAAGTTGATCAAACTTTTCTCTTCCAAGATCTTCAAGTTTTCCAACACACTGTATAATATTGCTGGAATCCCTCAGGATGATGAAGCAGATTTTGCTTCCGGTCCTAATTCTGTATACCCATCCCCTGATTTCTACCTGCTTCCCTGAGTCATTCGCGGAAAGAACAGAATTTATATTCTGCATAAAACAGTGATTCATTCAATTATTATATATTTGCTTCAGCAATCCGTATTATTTCTTTCAGGAACCTCTCCCTGAACTTGACAGGATATTCCTTTACGGAAACTATGTCTGCAACTCCAAGCTTCATTGATTTCCGTATTTCTGCCATACCTTCTTCAAGAATCCCGTCATAGAGTTCTTCCTGCCTCATCTGCCACTTTACCTGCGAAACAAGAATACGGATAAAACCATGGATTGGTGATTTATCCTTGCATTTTTTCCATGGAACTTCCATGATCTCATGTGCCTCCCAGAATCTTTCCATTTCCAAAAATGACAGTAATTGAGAGGAAAAATTTTCCCTGTTCAGATTTTCTCTTTCCAATTCAGGATACGCTCTGAAAAGGCTTATAGTAGAAAGTGTTTTAAGATCAGAATCTGTTGCTCCGTTGAAAAAATCTGCCTCTGTTCCATATGTGGTTCTTCTGGAGATGAAACTTGATCTGAGACACTGCAGCGCCTTGGTGTTTGCTGAAGGAATCCCACAGATTAATCTCACTTCACAGTCCCCACGCTGTTTTCTCTGAGTTCCTCAACAAATAGTTTTGGTATCCCTTTCTCGATCAGATACTCCCAGCCAGGAATAACTTTTCTAGCTATTGCAAGGACAATTATATCCTGAAGGCTCATGTAAGCTGTAGAAGGTGCATAGGAAGTTCCAAGAAGCCATGGTGGATAATGAAAATATTCCTGAAAATTTCCAGGTATAACCTTAATAAGACAATCAGTTAATATTTCAGATATTTTCTTGTTGTAGTACCATTTCTTTATACCCTGAGTCATGTAGACAGGTGGAGGCATGTATACCTTCCAGTTAAGTCCGTAAAGGTAAATATCTCCCTGATACATTGCAGTGCCAGTGAAAGGAGAGTTTGTTATCTGTGTATGTTTTTCCTCCAGTCCCGTTACTTTGTTTACAAGCCTGAGGTTAATATGCGATTTTTTTGACATAAGGTCAGCTATGGAAATTTCGAGCCATTCCAACTCTTCTATTGACAGATTCGGGTCGTTTTCAATCTGATCCTGAATATCCACAAGGTCCTCGATTGTAGAATTGAGGATCAGTTTTATGTAATAATCTGTTTTCCTAAGCCCCATTCCTTTCACCATGTAAATATTGAAAAACTGTATATAAGAGTAATGCAAATATGCCCAATTTTATTTCGAAAATGAGAATGAAATATATATGCTTGGAGTATCAACCATCATGGTTATGCGAGATCAACTGATGCTGCAGTATATATCTGATCTGGAAAAATCAGGAATAAAAAACATTGAAATTGACGAAGGTCTTAAAAGAGTTGGTGGAACACCTGACTCAGGAGACATAAAACCATTCGATCTTAACCAGATATGGTGCAATATTCCATTCCAATCACTTTCTGAACTGAAGGAATACATAATACTTAAAGGAGGGAAGATTCAGGATAATACCTATGTATCATATTTCCCGATTGGGCATAGGGAAATTAAAAAGTTGCATGTTTCCTCGCTTACAACTTTAGATTCCATACATCTTGCTTTTGCATTGAGGATGAAAGAAATGATCCCTGTTCAGGAACCCCCATATAACATTGTGGAAATTGCTTTCCAAATAAAGAACACACTAAAATTGCCCGACGAGTTGTTCGTTGATTTTCCAATCATGCCAATGGATAATAATATCCAATGTGGAAACCCAATTCTTAGTAATTTTGGAATAGTTAAAGATATCAGGCTTTACCATAACCTGTACGGATTCTTTAATGCCAGGGCAATTCCATTTGTGTCATTTCCTGCAAATTTTCTCATAAACAGGGATGTGACTTCTGACTCCGTTGCAGAAAAAATTGCATATGCGTTTGAAATGTCAATGTCAGAAGCCCATTACGGTCATTACATTGCGTATAGATCAGCAAAGAATATAAAAAGAAAATTTATGGCCAGAGCCTGGAAACCTGTGAAAAGCAGGATGTTCACTGATCAGGAGATACAAATGGCCATAAATACCGGGATGTTTATGGAAAGTGAACAATCACTTGCTTTGAAAGATGATATGAAGCGGGAGGCATTTAATTCTTTCATAGAACTGAAGAAGAAACAGGCTCAAAAATATCTGGAATATTGGAAGTCCACAATGATCTTCTGATCAATCTGAGTCTTCTTCAATATTCTTGCCATACACACTTGTAACTTCTCTGTATCCTATTTTTTCGTAGAAATTCAGTGCGATCAGGTTAAGAGAAGGAAATTCAGCAGTTATTATCTTAATTCCCAGTTTTTTCATCTCCCCATAAATAGCGCTGAGAAGCATGTTTCCAACATTCTTCCTCCTGAACTCAGGCATTATGTAAAGATCAATGATTCTCAGTTCCTTGGAAGGTTCATATGATATCCGTTCTCTGATCTCTGCCTTTACCAGACCCATTATTTTATCTTTTTTCACAGCAACAAGCGTGATAAAGTGTTCATGATCATTTATACACTTCAGGTAATAGTCACGTATTGGTGTATCGTCCCCTTCCCTCGTCCTGAAAAGAGGATCGAATTCCCCATTGAGTTTCTTCATCCTTAATATCATGGACATAAACTGATCAATATCCCCTTCTCTTGCCTTCCTTACAGTCCCACTGCTTTCTTTCATTCCCTCACCTCCGGTAGTTTTCTGATAAAACCCAAATCCATGGATTTCTCTATCATCGCCCTGTTTGTGCTTATTATTTCTCTTGCTGTTTTAAGGTATCCTTCCTTGCTGTCAGGTTTCCTTGCAAACCCTTCATCCACAGCCGCTCTAGCAACTGTGGAAGCAACCTGCGGATATAATTCCCAATCCTCCATTGATGGTACGATTCTGTCAGGTTGCGGGGCCCCAACAAAGTTAGCAATTTCCTGAGCTGCCTTCACCATGATCCCGAAATTCACACCCCTTGACCTTGCATCAAGCATTCCCCTGAAAACACCAGGAAAAACAAGGCTGTTATTTATCTGGTTTGGAAAATCACCTCTTCCTGTTGCCACTATTTTAGCCCCATTGTCTATAGCATCCTGTGGCCATATTTCAGGAAGTGGGTTTGCGAGAGCGAATACAATTGCATCGTTGTTCATCTCGCCTATCCACTCATTCTTTATGGTTCCAGGCTCAGCCTTTGCTGCAGAAACTATTATGTCTGTACCCTTGATTGCATTCTCCATGGTTCCCTTCCTGTTCTCGCCATTTGTGATGAGGGCAAGTTCATATTTCCATGGATTTGAAAACATCAGTGAATCCAGATCATCCCGTTCCTTATCCAGTATCCCCTTTGAATCGACCATTATTATGTTCTTGGGCTCGAACCCTGACTCTATGAGAAGATGTGCAGCTGCTATGTTTGCTGCTCCTGAACCCACAAGGGTGAGGGTGGTATCCTGAGCTTTCCGTCCTGTGATCCTCATGCTGTTTATGAGCCCTGCAAGTATGATGCATGCAGTGCCTAACTGGTCGTCATGCCATGCAGGTATTGTGAGTTTTTCCTGAAGTTCTTTTAGCACATAGAAGCATTTAGGGCTCTCAATGTCCTCAAGGTTGAACCCCCCAAAGGATGGTTCGAGGGCCTTCACAACGGAAATGAAATGATCTCTGTCGGAAACTCTCAATGGAAGAGGGATAGCATTCACCCCGCCAAGAAGATTGAAAAGCATTGCCTTCCCTTCCATTACAGGCATTGCAGCCTCGGGGCCCACATTTCCTATTCCCAGAACCCTCGTGCCATCTGTAACTATACCAACGCTGTTCCACCTCCCTGTAAGATTGAAAGATTCCTCAGGGTTGCGTTTTATCTCCATCGAGACTTCAGAAACACCCGGAGTGTACCAGTAAGAAAAGTCTTTAAGTGAATTTATCGGGACACTGGGAAGTGTTCTTATCTTCCCTTTGTAATATCTGGAATATTCAACTGCAAGCCTGTTGAACCTTGCAGTTCGTTCTCCATCATTCATTGATACCATATGCAAAGATAATTTAAATATACTTCTAACATGGCTTTACATGGAGGAACTAACCAATATAAAACTTGACTGGAACATTATTCTCGGCAAACAGATCGCCACATTACAGGAACAGTTCTCCAATATAGATGCCGCTAAATTGTTCAGACCCATTATAGACTTACTTTCCAGCAACATGATTCCATCAAGAGTTGTAATCTCCAGAGGTGAAGTTTACGCGTATAGCTATATCCTGCCATCTGGTGTTCTTGATGACAGGATCATCTGCACCATTGGATTTACGAGAGATTCAGAAGATAACGTGGATAAAGCAGAAACAATCTTGAAATGGCTGGATGAATTGTCCGCCAGATCTGCAAAACTCATAATCATAGACAATATGTTCAACGGCACATTTCTAAACGGTACACTTGAAAAACAAGGATATACCATGGACAGACGCATAAAGATGAAGTCAACACTTAAAAAAATTATGGAAATGAAAGATAAATCAGAATTTACTGAAAGTTTGAATCAGGAGACTATTATCATGAAGGTTGATGAAGTTGATATTAATAAAATTAGCATTGCCCAGTATGATGCATATTGTGACAGCCCAGAACATTACCTTCTTTATAGAAAGGATGGGGAAAACCTCACATATGATATATTGTTCAATGGTTATTACGGTAAATTCTTGCCTTCTCCTTCCTGTGTTCTCTATAATAATGGAGTTGCAGGTGCATGTATTATCACTGACGGGAGGGAGGAATTCGTAAACACAGGAGTCCCACTCATTGTTGATATATTTGTAAATAAAGATTTCAGGAACAATGGATTTTCATCCTTCCTGATCCGATATGCCGCAGAAAAACTTCAACTGCTTGGCCACACTGAGATACAGTTGTGGGTAAATGAGTATTCAAAGGCCAGGAGCATATACCGCGATATTGGATTCATGGATACAGGTGAGATTGAAACGCTTTACTGGAAAGATTTCAGAAAATACTGAGAACATAACTTATCAGAATTATTCCAACAGGAATGCTGAAATTATCGTCAAGAGGATACCCGGATGCAGATTCTATAAGTGATGCACCAATAGCCAGTGGAAAATAAGTTATCCCGGATATCAGATATACAAATACAAGAGTTGGGAGCATCATTGCCATCAACCCACCCAGGCTTTTTTTCCTGCTGTAAGGGAGCCTGATTGTCCTTATGCTTATTCCAACTATAGTGGCAAGGGAATCTCCTATTGCCATTGCAAACACTCCGATAAGTATGATATCCGTAGAAGTGGTCAGGCCCATGAGAATCATCAGGCCGGAAATATACCAGATTGAACCAATGCCCACAGGAACATTTGGCCTCTCAAGAGATGAAACCATCCTGGAGAAACCATTCTGCACATTAAAGGATAAAATATCCAGGATAAAAATAGAAATGACACCAAGAAACACCATTCCGGAATAGGAAAGTGTCTTGGAGATTTCCGGAAATATCAATATGAAAAGTACGCCTGAAGCGATCTGTACAATATCCCTTCGTTTTTCCACAGCGGGATTCTTTCCTCTTGTGGAATCGTTTACAGATGCCATTTTCTTCAATTCATCATTGAATATCATTGAAACGGCCATACCAGTTCCCGCTGCAAGCAAAAAGACCTGCATGGAAATTGCAGAATATGCTGAATAAAATTGAATAAAGGAACTGATTGCAATCACTATAAGGAAAGGTATGGAGCTCCGCCTGTAGAGAGTATTCATTGCAAGAGAAAAACATAGTTCCACAGGCATTGAGAGTGGATTTAAGCCAGAAAACAAAAACAATAAGGAAATAATAAGGGATACAACTGTTGATACGTTCAGGTTCCTGCGCATTGCGTACATGTAGAACAGTATGGAGCTAAGCCAAAGTGTGAAAGAAAGTAATAGAAATTGCACTTGTGTGTATTTTCACAATATATAAAAGCATAATTCATTATCAAGGGGTCATAACAGCACTTTCAACTAATTTCCCTTGAAAGCCTGATCCAGTTTTTAGAAAAATCTGGAGAGATTTCCATAACTTTGTTAAACCCCATTCTTAAATAGAAATTTATTGCCCCGGTATTTGTGAGAAGAGTATCAACCACCATTGTTTTTCTTAAAATCAGCGTTACTATGATGTTTATGAGATTTCTTCCAACTCCTTTTCCTCTGAAATCTGAATCCACAACGATCTCTTCAATATAGAATTCTTCTCCTGAACATCCATGTTCAGAAAGAACCCCAGGATCACTGCTTCCTGCAATCCATCCTGCAATATGAGAATTGATTTCAACGATCCTGCACAGGTAAGCAGGATTGCTTATGTAATCCATCACAACGCCTTTATCAATTATCAGATGGTTTTTCTCTTCAGAATCCAAGTTGACCCTTAGAAATGGGCTCAGTGATTCTGCCAGAATTTCATACATATTCTTCAGGTCAGAAGTGTTGGGTATCCTTATAATAATATCCGAACTGTTCAATTGTTATTTATATGCGTGCATTACATAAAAAGCTTTTCGAAACAGAAGTGAATTCTTGGAAGTCCAAAATTCCTGAACGAGAAAAAAATGGGAATTATATTGATAAAATTTGGAGATTATAGGGGAAATTCCATGCTTCCAAAAGCATTTTCCCAGTCCTTGAGGAATCTTGAAAGGCCCTCATCTGTTTTGGGATGCGAAGGGAGTTTTGAAAGAACATCGAATGGAAGAGTTATAACATCAGCACCCATGATCATTGCCCTGACCACATGAAGCGGATTCCTGATTGACGCAACGAGTATCTTAGTCTTGATGTCATAGTTTGTGAATATGATCTTTATCTGCTCTATAACGGACATTCCATCTTCCCCTATGTCATCAAGCCTTCCAACAAATGGGGATACAAACTCAGCACCTGCCTTTGCAGCAAAAAGTGCCTGTATCCCATTGAATATCAATGTTGAATTGACAGGTATTCTTTTTTCCTTCAGTGCCCTTGTGGCGTTCAGTCCATTAAGTGTCATGGGAAGCTTCACAACAGCATTGTTTCCAAGGGAGCTTATTTTAAGGGCCTGAGATAGCATTGTTTCATAGTCTGTTGCTATTACCTCGATGCTGACTGGTCCCGGTGTTTCATGTAGAATCTCAGTTATTACTTCCCTGAACCCTTTACCCTTTGACATTTCCTTCGCTACAAGGCTGGGGTTTGTGGTAACTCCGTCAAGCAATCCCCAATCTCTCGCTTTCTTTATCTCCTCAATGTTTGCACTATCAAGAAACAGTTTCATATTTATCTTCCTCCAGAAAACATTTCACTCCGGCATCCACGATATCCTTAATTCCCATATGAAAGTAATCAAAAAGTTCCCAAGACTTACCAGACTTTCCAAATGTGTCTCTCATGCCAATTCTCACAACTGATACTGGATATTCCTCAGATACCACCTCTGCAACTCTGCTTCCAAGGCCATTGTAAATGGAGTGCTCCTCTGCTGTGAGAATGTGTCCTGTACTCTTTGCATATTTTATAATATTTTCTCTGTCAAATGGTTTCATGGATGATACATTGATCACTGCCGCATCTATGGCTTGGTGTTTCAGTTCTTCCGCAGCAATCAACGCATGACCAACCATTGAACCATTGCAGAAAATTGTGAGATCACTACCGTCCCTCAGTACTGTGTTTTTACCCTCAATGAATTTGTAATCGGGCTGGTTAACCACAGGGAATTTTTCTCTTGACAGCCTTACATAATATGGAGTTCTCGTTTTTTCTACAAGATAATCCATAAGAGATGATACCTCAACAGTATCTGCAGGGACGATGACCTTCATGTTAGGAAGACCGCACATTATTCCAGTATCTTCTATGATCTGATGTGTGGCCCCATCCTCACCTACTGTGATTCCGGAATGGGTCACAACAAACTTCACGTCAATGTTGTTATAACATACAGATTGCCTTATCTGTTCATATGTTCTTGTGAGAAATACCGCAAATGTTGATACAAAAGCTTTCTTTCCGCTAAGTGCAAGGCCTGCTGCAGCGGTGACCATGGACTGTTCCGATATTCCCATGTTGAAAAACCTTTCAGGAAATTTCTTTCCGAACATGCCTGTCCTGGTTGATGAAGAAAGATCTGCGTCCAGAACCACTATTTCTTTATGGGATTCCCCAAGGGCCACAAGTTTCTCACCATATTTTTCCCTTAGACTTTCGCTTGACATTATGTTGCACCTATTTCCTTCAATGCCTTTTCGAACTCTTCCTGGTTCGCAGGTGGAGAACCATGATACTTGCTTGTGTTTTCCATATAGCTAACACCCTTTCCCTTCACTGTATTTGCAATCAGAAATACAGGTTTTTCTCTTTTTTGTGAGGCAAAGGCAAATGCCCTCCTGATATCCCTGAAATCATGCCCGTTGAATTCTGTCACATCCCATCCAAAGCTTGCTGCCTTGGCAGAAATGTCTCCCATAGGCATCACGTTCTCTGTCATATCATCGAGCTGGACCCTGTTCCTATCCAGTATTGCTATCAAATTGGATGTTTTGTATTTGCTTGCTGCCATCATGGTTTCCCAGATGTTTCCTTCCTCTATCTCCCCATCTCCAAGTATGACAAATACCCTGTAGGATTTTGAATCAAGCTTTGCTGCCAGTGCCATTCCGAGTCCAATTCCAAGCCCCTGGCCCAGTGAACCAGTTGATGTTTCAACACCGGGTACTCCCCTATGAACATGTCCTTCAAGTTTCGAATTAATCTTCCTGAAACCCATGAGAAGTTCTACTGGAAAAAATCCCCTCAGGGCGAGAATCGTATAAAGTGCTGGTGAAGCATGCCCCTTGCTCATGATGAGCCTGTCTCTGTATGCAAGATTCTGATCTGTCGGATCAATATTCATCTCATTGAAATACAGGTAAGTGAGAACATCTATAATACTTAGAGATCCACCTGGATGACCGCTCTTTGCTTCATACACCATTCTTATAATATATTCCCTGGCCTTCTTTGAAATTTTCAATAATGTATCATCATTAAAATCGGTTGTTTTACCGGTAACCCCGGAATATTCTCCCATTTGCAGGTCTCTCCAATCCATGAATTAATACCCGATTAAAACTTTTTTGTAAAATGCTTTGTAAAAATCCTTTTTCCTATGTGTGTGCATCGTCGCTCCTAACTGTCAAAGCTTATATCCACACTACTGGAGTTATCATAATCTGAACTTATGCCTGTTGCAAAGAGAATAATCTTAACCTTGCCTTCAAACTCTGCTTTGGTCTCATATCTCTGTATAATCAGGGCATTTTCTGAAACGGAATCCTTTGCGAGTTTCATGGCCTCCATGTGTTCGGATGATGCAAGATCTGGGCCTCCAATTATGCTGATAAGCAATCCTTTTGCATCCCTTATCTTCACATCGCTGAATGGGTTGTTAATTGCCTGTTGAAATGCTTCCTTCACTCTCTGTCCTGGTGGTGAATCTGATATTCCTACACCAAAAGCTCCAATACCCTTCCTTGAAATAAGTTTCTTCAAGTCTGTTATCTCAGTGTTAACAGAATTTGTCTTTGTGACGGATTCAACGATTCCTATGATTGCATCCATCATGATTGAATTTGCCAGTGAAAATGCTGCATCAATTCTCTCCTTTGGTACCATTTCAAGCAATTTTCTATTGCTGAAAAGAATGACGGTATCAGTTGCCCTCAGAAAATTCTTTATCCCGGCTTCTGCGTTTTTCTCTCTCACCTTTCCCTCTGCCTCCAGAGGTGTCGATGCAATTCCAATGGTGATTGAATTATTCATATTTGCCCTATAAGCAATTACTGGCCCTGCACCTGTACCGGTTCCTCCACCCATCCCAGCAACTATGATTGCTATATTGGCCTGCTTCACAAGGTTATCAATTTCAGCTGAGGATTCTTTCGCTGCTTCCTCCCCCACTTTTGGATCTGCACCCGCCCCTCTTCCCTTGCAGAGTTCCTTGCCTATCACGAACCTGTAATCTGCATTGATTGTTTTTAGATGCTGTGCATCTGTGTTTGTTGCAATAAAATAAACTTCAGCGCTTTCACTCACAAACAAATCTTTTTTCTGTGCCATCATGGAGATTGTGTTTGAACCTGCCCCACCTACACCAAAAACAAGTATCTTTTGTTTTGTATCTTCAACTATCTTCTTCAGTTCTTCTTCATCTATAAAAGCATCAGCATCAGGGAACATGCTGTCGGTGTCTGACATATGGGAATATATCATTTCCATATATAATATCTTTATTTATCAAAGTAAAAATAAGAGAATTATGTGCGGAAAGCACTTTTACGATTTCACTTGTGGCCCAGCAATTCCCTTAGAGCCTTCTTATCTATCTTCCCCGTGTATCCTTTCTTAAAAGAATCAATTTTGATAAACTCATCCGGAATCCAGAATTTCTCTATTCTTCTCTGCTCCACAAACTTCAGTAGGAAATCCCTCATTTTATCCAGATCTATCTCCTCTTCCGCAGTATAAAATGCAACGGGCCGCTCTCCCCATTTTTCATCCTTCTTCCCAATCACTGCAACTTCCTTTACCTTTCCAAACAGGCTGATAACATCCTCAATGATAAGAGTTGGAATAAATTCTCCCCCTGATTTTACAGAATCCTTTTCCCTGTCTGAAATATTCAGATATCCATGTTCATCCATATATCCTATGTCCCCGGTATGCAGCCATCCATCTTTCCATAATTTCTTTGTGGCATCTGGATCCTTGTAATATTCACTTGTAAGATAGGGGCATCTTGCAGTAATCTCTCCTATTTCATGACTGTCTGTGATGTCTTTTCCGTTTCTGTCTATTATTTTAATTTCTACAAGAGGTGCAGGCATTCCAGCTTTCATTGCAAGTTCTTCCTGCATTTCACTGTTCAATTCTCTGGAATGTTGATTGAGCACTGCTACTGAAAGAATAGGAGCAGTCTCTGATAACCCATATCCAGCCACAGTCCGTATGTTGAATTTTTTAGCAGCCGTGTAAAGACCTTTCGTGAGTGCAGCTCCTCCAATTATGACCCTCAAATTCAGTTTTGGTAAAACGTTCTCTGCGGTCTTATCTGATATGAGCATAAACAGAATGGATGGAACCATGGCAGAAACCGTGACGTTTTCCTTTTTCATCTGGGCAATAATCGATTCCGGAACATACTTTCCCGCAAGGACATATTTATTTCCACGCATAATGCTTGCCTGAGGCATTCCCCATGCATGCACATGAAACATTGGAACAAGAGGCATTATCACGTCTGAGGATTTCACATTTATAGGTTCGTCAGAAATCATCATGGAGGTGTTGTATGCCAGAGTTACAAGATCCCTGTGCCTGAACGTGACTCCCTTTGGCATACCTGTTGAACCGGAAGTATAGAAAATAGTGGCAATGTCATTTTCATTTACTGAAGGGAGTGAAACTGAATACGTATTATTGAGGAAATCGTCAAGATAATAAACATTGTTGAATGGCAAATTCACCTCATCCTTTCCAGTCCTATAAATAATCCATCCCTTCACAAAACCAAAAAATTCACTGTACGATACTAGTTGCTTTGCCAATTCATCCCTTATAATTACATAGGAATCTTCAGCGTGATTCATAGTATAATAAATCAACTCATTTGGATATCTTATGTTCACTGTGTGGAGAATCGCGCCGCAGATCGGGACGGCATAGAATGCTTCCATGAAATGTATGGTGTCATAGTCCAGTATGGCGACCTTATCTCCGTGTTTTACGCCTATGTTCATGAGTCCTTTCGCAAAATTTTCGACATTCTTCTCAAATTCCCTGTAAGTAAATTCCCCAAATTGAGAATCCACTATTTTTTGCTCAGGGTTTCTTCTGACAGAACTTCTTAAGAGATTGCCTATGGTGAGTTCATATGGGATGTATGCCATACATATTATATTGGAATGGATGTTATATGTTTTTCCAATTTTGGACAGAATTGATTGAACGTCATTTAGAATTGTTTAAAATTCCCATAAATTACATTTTCTTTCATGAATTAAGTTGAGTCGAACTGCTCCGATGTGAACAGATTAATATTGATTGATTTATTATACATGGCATTGAAACAACCTCGTATTGATGATAAAGGAGTATCTGCCATAGTGGGTACTTTGCTGCTTATTTCCATAACAGTCATGCTGATGGCTACAATTGGATTGTTCCTTTTCTCAAATATACCAACTACAAATCCAGTGAAACCAGAGATTTCCATTACGTCTGAACAAACTTCATCAGGGAATTACATTATAGTGATCGATCAGGTGACTGAAACAATAAAACCAGGCCAGATAATTATTGATCTCACTTTTTCAAACTATTCCAAGTCCGTAATGATTCAGCTTTCTGGAAACAGGGTCTATTATGCATATCCTGCAATCGTGGATGCAATTACAACGTTTTACCAGTATAATGGTCCCATTTCTGTGATCAATGCATCCCTGGTGTTCTATGTTTATGTTCCGCACAACATACATCTATCATACGTATCATTTATAGATAAATCTACAGACAGCATGGTTGCGGAAAATTCAGTTAAATTATATTCCGGGTCACAATCAGTATGTCTGTTGCCCTGGATAGCATACGATCTTTCAGGTTATACCTCTGTTCCCTCATTCTCAACATTAAATAATACCGACCTGCCATCACCTACAAATATAACCATGTTCAACCCAACATTGGCTAACGGGTTTGAGTACAATTCCACGCCGTTCCAGAAACATATAGAACCACAATATATCTTTTGGAGAAATAACATATCATTCTATTTCAGCAACCTGAACAAATCCACTGATTATAATAAGGGATATGGTGCTTATTTCATATCAGAATTCAACGTGAGCAGTACCCTGAAATCTTTGAATATTTCAGCTTATTCTACCGAGCCTTCCTTCATTAAAATCTATAACACTTCTGGATTTAGCGATTATACTTACCTGAATGATTCCTCCAATGGAAAAATTTATGCCAATAATACAACTGTCAGCCTTGATTTAAAACCAGGCATTTACGTTGTTTATATATATTACTTCTTCACAGCCAGGGATGGAATGCTGGCATTCAAGATGGAGTCATACTTCTAATTTATCCTGAGTCTTTCCACTTCAAGAGCATCCCATGTTGGATACTCCTCCACTTCATAAAGTTCATACTGTACTTTTCCCTTGAGATCCTCCACGAGCCATGGGGCAATTTCAACTCTTCTTTTAGCACTGTTTACCTGCATCATGGATTCAGGGACACCGATTGATGTCAAGTTTGATATTATTTCTTCAGCCTCTCCGCCCTCGATTATTCCCTTTATGATGGTCCCATCCTTTGTTATTACATCTATATTCCTAGCAACATTCTTTGCCCTTCTCTTGAGCCTGTTCTTCAACTGCACAGAATCCTTGAATGAAGCAGAACAATAATGCACGGTAAAATCAGGATTGTCCTTCACCATTTTTATTGCCATTTCTTGGCTTCCCTTTGTGCCAGATTCAACATCATTCTTTACACTGTAGTCATGTCCGAGAAGATTTCCATAATTTGTCTCTGAAAATTCCAGTTCATTCAGATTTATGAAATCAAGTTCCATCCGTCTGCTGAAGTCGATCAAGTTCTCCATGTCATCGGTCCTTCCTGGAAGGCTTGGAACCTCTATGCCCACATTCATTCCTGAGTCTCTTGCCCATTTTATCCTGTCCTTAAATATGGATCTATCCATGTGGCTCCATATCTCTTCGGGGGGATGGAATCTGATCTCATCAAGACCAGCTTTCGCGACTGATTCAATTCCTTCTCTTGAACCACTTATGGAATATAGATGAATATGATGTTTTTCACCAAAGTTATCCTTCAAAGCACGAATATAATCTGAAGTCCTCTCATAGAATTTCAATGGATCTCCACCGGTTATTCCTGTGCCAGTGGCCTGGATCATGTTAGCCTCGAAGATTGCATCTCTGAAACCGCTTATTGGCATCTCATCTGCATACATCACATCTTTCATTTTCTTCTGTTCTGATATGGGGCAGTAGAAACATTTTGCATCACATATACCTGATATGAAAAGAACCATCTTCGCACCCTTGGCACACATGGTGCATCCGGTTGGTAACGTTCCAGTATAAGCAGACTTTCCAGGTAGTGACTTCATTGAACTGTTATTATATGAGAATATTTAAGGAGTATGTATTTCTAAAGATCCTCCAGTGTCTTCTGATCGTTGTCCCTGAGTTCTTCTATGATGAACTTCAGGTCGTAGTGCGAAATACATATGTCCCTGAGTACTTTCATTATCTTGTCCTGATCTTTCATATCAGATGGCTCAATGGTTCTCTCAGTTTCACTTATATTTATCCCCATCATGGCCAATTTTTCCATATATTCTGATTTTTTGCCTGTATTAGCCTGCCTGTAATTTATTGGCAGATCAGTTCCACACAGCTCAATTTCTCTTATGAATATGGGCCTGTTAAAGATGTAATTAAGGGTCATGAGGCAGATATCCCCATTCTTCTCTGGAAAAATGTTACGGATGGAGCGTCCAATGGAGGCGTAGGCATTGTTCACACGTCCTTCATTTATTGAGTATACCTTTGCAGGCCTAATGTCCTTGAATTTTAGGTGACCTAAATCGACCATTGCTGAAAGATACCCTGAAAGAGTCAACCTGTGTGTCTGTATTCCTATTCTGTCAAGTTTTTCCTTGATTCCAGAAATGGAAAGTTCACCATCTTTAAGTATTGCAACTATTTTTTTTGATTCTCCGTCCATCATAAATTATCCCTTCTCAATAATTTGGTTCTCCCTATTGTTTCCATGCATATTTCATGTGATGATCCTGTGAAGTTGTGTGGATCCAGTATGTTATCCATCTCTTCCTTTGTGAAATATTTCCCAAATGGGCTCTTCTCCAGAATGCTTCTCAACTTATCCTTTCCAGAGTAAAAGTCCATGGATATTTCCCTTATAATCTCATGGGATTCCTGCCTGTCCACTTTTTTCAATGCAAGTTCAATGGTGAGCCTCTCCGATATGCAGAGCGGAGATTCCATAAGATTCTTTTCCATGGCTTCTGTGTTAACAAATAGGAAATTTAAAATTTTGTTCATTTTAACAAGTATATCATCCAGAAGAATACATGAGTATGGTATTGTGAACCTTTCAAGTGCGCTGTTCGTTAGATCTCTTTCATGCCACTGAACTGCTGCTTCCATTTCAGGTGTCACATAAGCCCGTATGATTCTGGAAAGACTGCAAACGTTTTCGCTTGTAATTGGATTTCTCTTGCTTGGCATGGACGATGAGCCCACCTGTTTCTTCACGTCGAAATATTCCATGACCTCGTTAATCTCTGGCCTCTGGAGATTTCTTATTTCTGTTCCAATCTTTTCAAGAGTCAATGCTATACCTGATAGAACCTGAAGAAACTCCACATATCTATCCCTGGCTACAATCTGCCCTGTGGCCCCTTCGGCATAAAGCCCAAGTTTCTTCATGACCTGTTCATTGACTTCCAGACCCTTTCCGCCCATTCCTGCTGCTGTGCCAACGGGCCCAAGGGCCTTTCCCACCAGGACTCTTTTCTCCGATTCCCTGATCCTTTCATAATGCCTGTTCATTTCGTCAAGCCACGCAGCAACCTTTAGGCCGAATGTAATTGGACTTGCATGCTGCCCATGTGTTCTTCCGAGCATGGGCTGTCTTGAATATTTTTCAATGAGTGATATCATGGCGTCCTGCACTTCACGCAAATCTTTGTAAAGAAAATCATAGAACTCTTTAAGCTGAAGCGCTGTGGCAGTATCATTCACGTCATTGGATGTGAGCCCGAAATGAAGATATGGAAAACTTCCACCTGACTGCTCCCTCACAGTTCTCAGGAAAGACATTATATCATGGTGAGTTTCCTTCTCTATCTCGCTCATTCTTGAGATATCCACCCCTTTCTTCAGGATTTTTTTCAGGCTCTCAAGATTTTCTGGAGGAATGATGCCAAGTGACGATTCGACTTCAGCCACTGCGATCTCAAATTGGAGCATAAGGTTGGAACGGTTCTGATCATCAAAAATATGTTTTATCTCATTTCTTCCATATCTATTTTCCAGAGGTGAAACAGTCACATCAGTGAATAAGGTATAATTTTAAAAGCTTTCCCATGCATCATTATGATTTCTATAAGTACAGTTCTCTGAAACCTGTTGAACCATTCCATATATCCCTGTATGATTTGACTGAAATATCCTTTCCAAGATATGATAGAACAAAAGATTCATACTCCCCACCTTCTCCTGAGATATTGATGCCATGCTTGATCTTAATACTGAGCAGTTCGGAAATGAGTTCATGGTCAATGGTTCTTCCCAGATATTTTCTTCCCAGTCCATCTGCAGAAACAGAAACAAGCATTGCCCCGATGCCAGAAGATATAACAGAATTTAGCTCTTTTTCCTGATCCATTAGCCAGAGTGGTGTTAAGGAGACTATTCCCAATTCCGTGCACATTTTCTCAATCCTTGTCTTCTGGTAGTTCGACGCAATGGCCCCGCTGATGAGAGCTTCTGCTTTTGTTTCATTTACAATTCTTACAATGTCTTCACGAAATGTGTCTTCTTTTATCGCTATATTCCGGATGCTGAGAAGTTGGGATACAGCCCCTGCATGGATATGGTTTGGAAAATGGAACATCATTGAATCTTCATGAGGGTATACCGTGACTGTTGCAACGATGTCATGTCCCTGTTCCATCGCAATCAGCGCTGAAAGGAAAGAGTCTTTTCCTCCTGAAAAAAGGGTTATTGATTTCATGATAACATTATATATCGTTTGCTTATATCTTTTCGGTGATACAATGACAATAAAAGTAGGAGATATAGCTCCGGATTTTGAGCTTGCAGACACAAGCAACAAATTGAGAAAGCTTTCTGAATTCAGGAAAAACAACGTAGTTATTGCATTCTTCCCGGGAGCCTTTACAGGTGTTTGCACAAAGGAAATGTGCACTTTCAGGGATTCCATGAGCGCATTCAACAACATGAATGCAAAGGTCGTTGGCATAAGCGTAGATACACCATTCACCCTTGCCAAATTTGCATCAGAGAACAATCTTAAATTCGATCTTCTCAGCGATCACGGCAAGGAGACTATAGGAAAATATGACGTGATTCATAAGGGATTTATCAACATTCCACACTTTGATGTGGCAAAAAGATCTGTATTCATAGTGGGGAAAGACGGAAAAGTCAAATACACCTGGGTATCAGAAGTTCCGACTGTTGAGCCTGATTATGAAAAAATAAAAGAAGAAGTCAAAAAACTCAATTGACTTTATTTTTTAAATTTGAATCAATGATGTAGGACATTTTCCCTCACTTCAAACAACTCAAAAAGTTTATTGATTGGCTATTATTTTACCGTGGATGATCCTTTTTGAAATTGCACTGATAATCTTGATTACTATGGGTTTCTCCATTGCAGTGCTTTTTTCGAAAGTGTCATTGAACCACATACGCCCTGAAAGATTTGCAATGCTATACATAATGGGGGCATCCTTTGTCATATTCATTGAGTTTTTCATATTTCATCTGCTTGGACAGGCCCCTATAGTAATTAAGGTGAATATTTGGATAATACTGGTTGCTGCACTCTTTGGCGCTTTTGCATATTTTTTTGGATACGTGGGACTTAAGAATACCAATGCAGGAATATCCAGCACCATTTTCAATCTGCAAGGGCCACTGATTGCTCTGCTTGGGGCTCTGTTCTATATGGAGTATCCAGGGAATTTGGTTCTTACTGGCCTTGCAATCGCCATAGTGGGCCTTTTCATGATGGGAAGCAGTGGAAATTCCGGGAAGGTCATTAAATTTAACATTCCATTCATATTGCTGAGCATGTCTCCCCTTTTCTGGGCCCTTGAATGGGTGATTTTCTCATTTGTTTCCTACGCAGCACCGATATTTTACACTTTTGTCCTCTACTTCTCCATTTTCATGGTTCTTGTTGTCATGAATATCATTTTAAGACCGCCTTTGATAAGTTCGCCCCGAGTAAGAGCATATGCACTTACTGGAGGATTATTTTCAGGTATTGCCAACGGAGCATATGGAATTTTCATAACTTATTATGGAACGACACTTACAGGTCTTATCACGCTAATATCAGTACCTGTTTCCATCATCCTGGTGGTGGTCATTTTGAAAGAAAGATACGTTAAATTAGAAATGCTTGGCATCGTATTTGTCTGCATAGGACTGTTAGTATCTGCCATTCTTTGATAAAATTGGCTGAAATTTGAAAATAATTTATCTGCGTTTTTGCTAAACAATTAAAATAGGGTGTGAATAAATTTTTTTCGCAGAGAAATATTATTTCTTCTGCGTGCTTTTTCCGAACTTTGCGGGCCACCAGTTAGATTTTCCGAGAACCTTCATGAATGCAGGTATGAAGAACTGCCAGCTGAGGAAAGTGTCAAGCAGAACCCCAAGAGCTATTCCCACTCCTAACTGCTGCATCAAGGGTATTGAACTGAAGTAAAGAGCAGCAAAGGTTACGAAAAGTGTTGTTCCAAGCAGCATGACCACGGCACCATTCTCTTTTACGCTTGTGATTATGCTGGTGTCAATATCGTTCCCTTTGATTATCTCTTCCCTCACTCTCGTGATCATGAAAACATCATAATCTACACCCACAGCAAGAAGTGTTGTAAACACAAATACCGGCATGAATATGATCACTGGATAACCCTGGATATAATGGAATATTCCATAACCTATAGAAAGGGCCACAACGACTGTTCCAATTACCATAAGTATCAGCCTTGTTGGAGAAATTACTGAACTTAGCTGTATAGCAAGAAGTGCGAAAATAGTTATGGAAAGAATAGGAACCAGTTCAAGGAATGCTGACTGTGTTGATGAGTATGCATTTGAAAGAGATTCTGTCAGTCCACCTATGGCTATTGTATAATTTTCATTTCCTGATGCCTGAATATTGCTGTTAAGGACGTTTACTGTGGAGATAGCCTTGTTTTCCCATCCAAGTATGTAAGTCTGGAATACAATCTCGACATATCTCGAATTAGTAGAGCTTATGAATGAGTTGGACTGATTCTCATACAATATTGCCTGTGATGCAGGAACGGATGATGGATTGTATCCTGTAAAATAACCAAATGGCCTTCCCGGACCGTATACTTCCGATATTCCCGAAGTTGAGAGAGTCTTGTTCTCTATACTGTTTACGGTGGACATTTCAGTCTGATTTACTTTCCCATTGACAATAAGTGGAGCTGCGAGGCCCACGACAATAAATCCTCTGTCGAGGAAATCGCCATTAAATGAATTATTTATCTGGTCAATAGCAGTTATTGCCTGGCTCTGAGGTAACAATTTCAGTATGTTGATACTCTCAGGGGTTGCCTGGTAAATATACACCCCGATGATTATTATAACGAAGAACACTGCAATCATGGCATATCTGTTTTCTGTTGTGAATCTTCCAACCTTTTGCATTCTAAGATGCTCCGATTCTACGGTTCTACCTTCAGCAGATTTCCTGAATATGCTTTTTCCATACCTGTGAAGTATAGAAGGAAGGAATGTTGTCGCAAGCATTAGCGATACAAATACCCCTATTGCATTTGCGAAACCAGAGTCACTGAAAAAAGGTATGTTGATAAGCCAGAGGACAACCTGAGAAAGGATAACTGTCAAACCAGAGGTGAATACCGCATGTCCTGCCCATCTCGAAGTGATAATGGTGGGATGCTCGGTCTTGTGAATCAGTTCCCTCCTGTACCTTGCCATGATATATACTGTATAGTCACTGGTCAATCCTAGTATGAATATGAAAAGGAGTGTGGGAGTGATGAAAGATATCTGCGAATGGAATATATAAGTATAAATTAATCCAATTATTCCAAGAGATATTACTGCAGAAATCATGAAAAGCAATATTGGTATAAAGGCTGCCTTGATGGATTTGAAAAATAATCCTATAACCAGTATGGATAGCATTACTCCTATGGCAAGCGCCTTTACCAAACCGGATGATATTTCACTTGAAAGTTGGGATGCAAATTGTTCAGTTCCTGCGATCAGGAATGTTGAACCATGTATTTGCGCAGAAAAGTTTCCTGAGGATGAAGTGACAATATTTGCCTGCTGAGCCGTATAATTTCCATTGAATGTGAATACAAATAACACAGTTTTGTTATTGAATCCAACGAAATTGTGCATAAGGTATGGTGTTGGATATATAGGTAGCCCATAAATGGAATGGTGTGTCATATATGACTGTACAGTCAAACCAGTACTGGAATTTGCAAGTATATTGAAATACGAAGAAAGAGCATTTTTGTTAATTTCAAAAAATGGATTGCCATCAAACTTTATTATTGCGGCTCTCGAAGTAAAGAGAGAGGAGAGATAATCAATAGTGTTATTTGATAATGCGAGTGAACCGTGTGTTGTATTAAAAACCTGTGAAGTGAATCCAAACAAAGTGAAATTGTCCACTGATTCTATCAGATACATTAAAGAAGATGTGTTTGAACCTGTTGGCAGAATATAGAATGGGAAGAACAGTGATGAAAGGTTCAGGGTGGATTGTGTGCTGTTTGATATGAACGCAGAAAGATTCTGATTTCCTATCACAAATATGGATGAGGCATTGAGTGGCCCGAGTGCAGAGAGATATGGGACAAAAGAGCTGTTCTTCAGTGTGCCCTGAGAACTTGTTTGAATATCACCCAAGGGGTTATTAATAATTGAATTGCCTGATATATTGACGTTATGTGAAAATGCATCAAGATATTGTATCTGTATGGATTCATACGGAGTTGAAACACTTTGAATAAATGAAAGTGCGCTATTATATGAAACGTTCAAATTATGACTTTTGATGAAAGCATTTAGATATACTTCCTCAACAATCAAAAATAATGAAGATGAAACATTTGTCTGGTACACAATACCATTATCTACCTGAACAGCTCCAGCATTCCCCTGTAGAAGTGTTTTCATTCCTGATGAAAAAGCATTCATTGAAGTGGATTCGGTGGATATAATACTTTGTACGCCTGTAAACCCAGGAGTCTCATTTAGGGATTTGCTAAGAGATTGTTCATATTTAACAAGAGTACTAAAATCACTGGTGTTGTTGACGTATGTGTTCTGTGTGACGATTAAAATCTGTGTTCCGTTAGAACTTCCATTAGGATCTGACGGGAAATATTGGGAAAGTTGATTCTGTGCAACCTGTGCTTCACTGGTTCCACCTCCAAACGAAGATTGTATATTGAAATTTGTATTGGAAAATACCAGGGTGGCACCATAAGACATTAAAAGAATGAGAATTAACCATATAATTATGATTTTGCCACTATTTTTTGATACCTTTCTTCCTATCTTTTCAAAAGTGCTTTCAAACATTGATTTCGATAAGTGATATTTGTAACCTATTAATATTTTATTATGTTAAGTATTCTAATTTCTCAATTGCTGAAAAATATGGAATATAATTTCTAGCCAATCTCACACTAAAATATATACATAGATTTCATACTTCATTGATGGATCTAGAATATTTCATGACTGAGGATTATGACTTATACAGAGATTATGAAAATTTGATGCTTCAGTTGCCAGAGGATTCCATCACAACCTATGGGGCCATAGCAAAGGCCCTCGGTGACATCAAGGTTGCAAAGGCAGTGGGATTCATGCTGTCAAGAAACACTGATGGAGATAAAATAAAGTGCTACAAGGTAATTCATTCTGATGGTAGAGTTGGAAAATTCACCCATCCCCTTGGTAGTGAAGAGAGAATACGAAGACTTGAAAAAGATGGTGCCATCATAAAAAATGGTTCAGTCTCGAACTTTAAGGAAAAGTGTTATGATGCTTTCAGAACTGATTACCCGCTAAAACATCTTTCTGATCTTCAGACACAACTTTTCCAAGATTTCTCTGAGAAGTTAAACAGTGATTTATATGATCTGTCTGAATACAATGAAATAGGTGCTGTGGATGTTTCATATTATAATCAGAAAGGTTACGGAGTTTTTGTCTACACTTCAGGTGAAAAGATATGTGACATCCTCCCCCAGCTAACGCAGGGGCTTCCCGTTTCAAAGACCGAAGTTGCCATTGGCAGAGCTCCAATCTCCACGGGCGTGAATTTGGGAGTGCCCCTCCCTACAGCGATCAATCCAGCATTCCGGATGTTCATTGCGGCATTCAGGTCCCGATCAATGGTCAGGCCGCATGGGTTGCATTGGTATATGCGGTCTGACAGTTTCAGATCCTTC
>JAKAWU010000013.1 GCA_021816965.1 Thermoplasmata archaeon
TTGCAGAATGGATAACTTCAAACCCCTCATCACTGAGGCGCATGTATCCTTCGCTAATGGGATAAACAGGTAATTTCCCATATCAAATTTACATTGATTAGTCATTTATTCTCCTCGGCGTGCAGACCTTTTTGACGCCATATAAAGAACCTATTCCCGACTACTTTAACTATGAATTCACCGCAATTTCCCTGAGATCAATCAACAGCCAAAAATTAATATATTGTTAGAAATTGCAGATAACACATATTCTGGGGCTAAATAAAGTTTTTAAGCAATGATAAGGTTATCATTAGATAGATCATGTTAAACGTTTCGGATGTCCTTGATCGATCCTCAGAAAAATGGCCCAGTAAAAATTTTCTATATTTTAATAATAGAACTTTTAGTTTTGAGGCATTTAGGGAAAGAGTGCTCAGATGGGTTGCATATCTCAGAAAGAGTGGTGTAAAAGCCGGGGACGTTGTCGCTGTTTTCTCAAAAAACATGCCGGAGATGCTTGAATTATGGATGGCTGTAAATCGTATAGGCGGAGTATATTCTCCATATAACTTCAACCTCAAACAGGATGAAATTAAAGCACTTGTCCATGATTCCAGACCTGTTGTTCTTTTCACTGATACTGCCTTAAACGCTGATCTCGGAACTAGTACTGTGGAATTAGACCGTGTGAATCTTGCCGATATCGATGATTTTGTCTATCAAACTGGCCCGAACGATATTTCGACTCTTCTTTACACCTCGGGAACTGAATCCGCTCCAAAGGGCGTTATGAACACACATCTAAACTGGTACTCCTCATTATTGAGTTCTATCCATGATCTGGACTGGCGTCATGATGATGTGTTTTTGTTGAGCATTCCTGTTTACCATGTGGCTGGCCTATACACATTCCTAGGCTTCATGAATGTTGGAGCCTCCATAGTTCTTGAGGCTGTTCCAAATCCGGCTGAAATAGTTTCACTGATAAATAAGTACAATGTTACATACCTTATTTTCCCACCCACTGTATTCATAGGGCTTTCCCAGTTTGTGAAAGAGCCATTCACTTCTGTGAAAAAGTGCATCAGCTTTGGTGCCTTCATAAGTGAAACGCAGTTCGATGCTGTCTCCAAGATTTTCCCTGGGGTGCAGTGGAGAAATTATTATGGAATGACTGAAACTACTCCAATGGGAACAACTCTTCTGCCAGATGATTTTGAAGGCAGAAAAGAATCCATAGGGAGGCCACATATCAATATCTCCCTTAAACTTGTCAAAGATGATGGAACTGAGGCAAAAAGAGGAGAAGTTGGAGAGATACTGATGAAAGGACCTACAGTTGCAAAAGGTTATTTCAACGACGAAACGAGGACAAGAGCTTCCTTTGATGGTGGATGGATCAGGACTGGAGACCTCGCAGTAATGGACAGCGATGGTTTCCTTTACTTTGTTGATAGAAAGAAGGACATAATCCGTACAGGCGGAGAGAATGTTCCATCCATAGAGGTGGAGAGAGAGCTTCTTACACACAAATCCATTGGAGAAGCTGCAGTGGTAGGCGTAAAACATCCTTACTGGATGGAGGCAGTCACGGCATTTGTAACCGCCAGAAAAGATCAGAAGGTGGTACCTGATGAGGTGATTGAATATCTCAAACAAAGAATCGCAAATTACAAGATACCTAAAAAGATCATAGTTCTCCCATCTCTTCCACATAACGCAAGCGGAAAAATACTCAAGAAGGAATTAAGAGAAGAGTATAAGGATCTATACATGAATGATCAGGTGGGGAAGTGACCGCAGAGGAGAAAACTACCCAAGGAAGGACAATAACCGAAACTGATCTTGTCATGTTCTCATATTTCACGGGAGACTGGACATATCTCCATACGGATAAGGAAATGGCGGAAAAAAGCATTTTTGGTGAACGAGTGGCCCATGGGTATCTCACGCTGTCCGTTTCTCTTGGCCTTATGATCCGCTTCGGCGCAATCAATACGGATGTATTTATGGCGCTGAAATCCATAGAAACAGTCAGGTTTCTCAACCCCGTGAAAATAGGCGATACACTAACAGTTTCATACTCGGCAGAAAGAAGAGAAACAAAGTCCGAATCGGTGGTGGTAACACTTTCCGCGAAGACATTCAACCAGAGAAAGGAGTGCGTGATGGAATTCGTCACAGTGCACCTTGAAAAAAAGAGATAAAACGGTGATATAAGTTATGAAATCATACAAGCAGTTGAAAAGTGAAAAGAGGAGAGTTGCGGTGGTGGGAACAGGACAAACCAAGTTCGAGGCAAGGATTCCTGATAAGACCTATTATGAACTTGCCCTGGAAGCCGCCATGATGGCAATGAGCGATGCAGGAATTACCCTGGGAAACATAGATTCGGTAGTTTACGGGATTTATAACGACCTGTTTGAGAGACAGATAATGCCGGATACGTACGTTCATGATTACCTCGGAATGTACGGGAAACCTGGGATCAGGATCACAACTGGCGGTGCTACCGGAGGATATGCCTTCAGGTCGGGATATTCTGAAGTTGCTTCAGGTCTAGCGGACATCACCCTGGTGATAGGCGTTGAGAAGGCCCAAGACTGTTACGACTGGGCTCAGGGAAAAACAACACCCGAAGTTATAAAGTCCATCGCCTATAGCGCTGATATGACATGGGAATTTCCTCTCGGGACGTCTGCTGCCTCCTCATACGCCATTCTTGCATCTGCACACATTAAGAAGTATGGCACCACTGAGGAACAGGCTGCCCTCGTGAGCGTAAAGAATCATGGAAATGCCATTAAAAATCCATTTGCTCAAAGTCCAATGAAGATAACTGTTGATGACGTGATGCAGTCCAGGATGATTTCCCACCCATTCAAGATGCTTGACTGTTCCCTCTACACGGAGGGGGCATATGCACTTGTTCTGATGAGTGAAGAGAAAGCCAGAGAATCTGGTGTTAAGGACCCAGTATGGGTCATGGGTATAGGTTCATCCAACGACAAGTCCTTCACCGGATCAAGAACCGTGAATGACAGAATGGGAAAATACGGTGACATAGCTGACCTGAGGAATCATTACGAATCAGCAGCTTTGGCCTACAGAATGGCAGGTGTCCAGAATCCGGGAAAGTCGGTTGATGTTGCTGAACTCCATGATGCATTCAGTTTTACAGAGATTCAGGCTTACGAGGCTATGGGATTCTGTGAAAGAGGCATGGGAGGGAAATTTATAGAGGAAGGGGTTCCAATGATGGATGGTGATCTCCCGGTATCCCCTTCTGGAGGACTTCTGGGTGCAGGACATGCAGTTGGAGCAACTGGGGTTATGCAGATAGGTGAAGTTGTAAATCAACTGAGAAACAGGGCGGGAGAGAGACAGGTTGAAATAAATAGAGGCATTGGATTGGCACATTCAATCGGTGGGCCGGGATCGTCATACTGCTCTGTGTCAGTGCTGGGGGTGGATTGAATTGAAAACATCTACTGAAAAAGCCCGGGATACTGCAAGAAAGGAACTTAAGTCAGAACCTTTGGAAAGCGAGATAGACCGGATTATTTTTGAAAAACTCAACCAGAATCCGTCTGTTCTGGAACATGAGAAATATTTCGAGATTCCTGACAAGATGGTTATGTTCTATAAATACAGCTACGGGATGCAGTCAAGGTTCTTCTCCGAACTCATGAACCACGCAGAACTTTACGGTTCCAGGTGCATGAAATGTGGAATCGTGCATTTTCCACCAAGATCGAGATGCTCTGAATGTTATGGAGAAACAGAATGGAAAAAAGTGAGTAACGAGGGAATTGTGCTGTCCAGTACTACATCCTGGTATGCAACTTCTGAGTTCTTTGATAAGGTTCCCTACGCGGTTGGATATATTAAGCCTCTGGATGCGGATACCGGTATACTTCAGAGAATAGATCTTAAAAAGAGAGAAAAAGTTGATCCCGGAACGAAGGTCATCGCAAGGTTCAAGGAACAGAGGAAGGGAGTGGTTTCTGATTTCTGGTATGAAATAATGGAGTGACACCCTTGCCAGAGATGCAGTTGCTTCGGATGCTAGAGGAGAGCCTTCTGAAGAGTGACAGGGAGACTTTTATCTTTTACGGCAGGACTTATACTTCAGGTGATATTGTGGGAATGTACAGATCAGTTGCCGGATACCTCACTGAACTTGGTATCGGCAAGGAGGATGTCGTTGCCATTGATCTTCTTAATCGACCGGAACTGATCATAATCATCATGGGATCGTGGATGGCTGGTGCCACAGTTACGCCCATCAATGTTCATCTAAAGGAACAGGAGATCTCCTACCAGATTGCGGATTCGGGAGCAAAAATAATATTCGGGGAATTGTCCTACAGGGAAAAGATTGAAAATGCCATAGAAATGACAGGACTGGGAATTGAAAAGGTAATTTTGGACTTTGATAAGGGAGACTTATCGGGAGACCTCTATAGAAGGATCTTTCATGGGAAGACAAATTCTACTGTTCCTCCGGACAATCCTGATGATCTTTTTATTATATACACCTCAGGTACCACGGGGAAACCAAAGGGCGCAGTTCTCACAGCACAGAACGTTTACAGAGAAGCTATTCAACTTCAGCAAGCCGTTGGTCTGGAGGACAGCGACAGGATCATAATTATCCTGCCTCTTTTCCATGTAAACAATCTTATGTTCAGCATTGCCTCCATCCTTAAGGGAGGTTCCCTTGTTATTCTCAGAAAATTTGATCCTGAGGAGTTCTTTGAGTCTGTGAAGAGATATGAACCAACCATGTTTTCTGGTGTGCCCACAATTTACAGGATGATCTCCGACTCCGCAAATGAGGAACACATAGCAAGCCTTTCTTCTCTCAGGATTGGAATTTGCGGTGCTGCACCCATGCCTGTGAAATGGTTTGAAGACTTTGAGAAGTCATATGGGATAAGGATAATTGAGGGATACGGGATGACAGAAGGCACAGTAGCCTCAACAATAAATCCAAGGTTCGGACAGAGAAAAATAGGATCTATTGGTATACCACTGCCCGGGCAGGATGTCAGAATTTTTTCAGGGAATGATGAGGAACTACCGCCTGGACAGATTGGGGAAATTGTAATCAGAGGGCCAAACGTCATGAAAGGGTATCTCAACAGGAAACATGAAACTGAAGAAGCTCTCAGAAATGGCTGGCTCCATAGTGGTGATCTTGGATACATGGACAGGGATGGTTATTTCTACATTGTTGATAGGAAGAAGGATATGATTATAAGGGGAGGAGAAAACGTGTACCCAAAGGAGGTTGAGAACATAATCAGTACAATGCCAGGAGTCTCAGAGGTGGCAGTAGTTGGAAAAAAAGACGAGAAATATGGCGAGGAAGTTGTAGCCTTTATTGTTAAGAAAGATGGGCATCTGAATGATATGCAGGTGATTGATTTCTGTAAAACTAATCTTGCATGGTACAAATGCCCGAAAGAGATCTTTTTCATTGATGCACTTCCAAAGAATTCTGTCGGAAAGATCCAGAAAAATGAACTGAGGCGTGCCTTGAAGTAGTTCTCTGCATCTTGGAACATTGCAAGGCGTGCACACGGGCTAAGTCAGAAAACACGTGCTGGTGCCATATTGCATGATCCTATCATTCTCATGTTTGCAAAGGAAGTTCCGCTAATCGCGTGCGGTAAAAGGCAACAATTCCAGCTTCGTCTAACCTGAAACTTGTTTTAAAAACGATTGTATCACTGATGTGTATTTCATACCACGTGTCACTACCTATCTAAAATGGAAGCATAATAGGTTTCATCACCTGGTTTTTTCCTCATTGAAGAATCCCACTATTTCTGTTAAATCCTGTGATATGGGGATTGCACTAATTTCAGGAGAAAGCATTTCTGCACGATTGTCCATTATGATGACAACCCCCCTGTCATTCCTTGATCTTATAAGTCGCCCAATGGCCTGCCTTACCTTAACAGTAGCAGGATAAAGGAAAGCATATTGCCAGCCATTCCCATAAAGGCTGCTGTAATAGGAAGACAGGGTTCTCTGTTTTATATCTGGTTTTGGAAAGGGGATGCCAACGATTATAAGAAGTTCAAGAAGTTTCCCTGGAAGATCAATGCCTTCAGATAGCCTTCCCCCCATTACACCCATAAGAATCCCCTCACCATTGTTGAATTTCTTCATAAGTTTCTGAAATTCCTGTGCCTTCATTTCCCTTTTTTCCACAAGGAAATCAAAACCTTTCATCTCCTTTGTAATGATCTCAAGTATCCTGAAAGAAGGGAAAAGAACCATTGTTCTCTGTGTGAATTTTGTAAATATATTTTGAAGTTTCTTCCTGTAGTTTTTAATTTCTTCAATATCGAATTCATCATATTTTGTCGTAAGTTCCCTGTCATAAAGCACCATCAGATTTTCAGAAGGGAATACTTTTCCTATGTCAAGATATTCGCTGTTCTCGAAACCTGTCATATTCCTGTAAAGCCAGAGGGGCTCAATTGTCGCAGATACCTGTATTGTCCTTGATTTTCTCAGTTCCTCCAGGATGATTGATGGATCAAGGCAGAATGCCTCAATTGAAATGGTTTCTGTATCTCCCTCTTTTTTTACTATGCATATGTACCTCTCTTCATGTGCGAACTGCATGAATGAAAGTTTTCTGGATAACACCTTTAGATGCGACATTGGTACCCTGTTTTTCTGTTCCTTTAAATTTTCTATGTTTTCCCCATAACTTTCAATGGCATCAATCATATATTCAATATCCTCAGGCCTCTTCCTGGAACTTATGGCCATGAAGTCATAAATGTCCCTGAAATTGACCCTTTTTTCAACTGTGTTTTCATTCAGGTTTTCTGCCAGGTCGATCATGGACATCCTTATGATCTCCATAAAATCAGAAATTCTGATTCCGGAAAGAATTTCAGGATCGCCATATTCCACTGCCTCTTTTTCACAAAGGCCAATGGAGTTCCATGTGATCTGCATTGAAAAAACATTTCTGGCTATGTCTGGAAGATTGTGCGCTTCATCAATCAATATCACAATATCTTCTCTTGAAACCCTCCAATTATACATCACCGTAGAAGCCATATCAGGACTGATGAAATATGCATAAGGCATTACGACAAGTTCTGCATCCTTCATAGCGTACTTCACCGATTCGTATGGGCAGATACCTCTCTTTGTGAAATCGATGAAGAGGTCTTCCGGGGATGGAGCATTATCAAGTATAAAATTTACGTTCTGAGGGTTTTTGATTTCATCGTTGAAATATGGGCACCCTCCGTCAACGTGCTCCACCTTTTTCCTTTTGAGAGAACTGCACATTCTTGAAAGTGATTCAGGAGTGAAGTCCCTCTCCTTCTCCATCTCCATGTACATAGGGCACATGTTGGTTCTGCCCTGCATTATGACTGCTTTAATACCGAAAAATTTCTGTATATTCAGAATTTCCTTTCTGATATTTTTCTGCTGTGAATTGGTTCTGGTAAGATAAAGAACCTTTTTCTCATTGTTTTTTGCATAAATAATCCCGGATATGAGCATCATCAATGTTTTCCCTGAGCCTGTTGGGGCCTGCAGAATGGCATCCAGCCCTTTTCCCAGTGTTTTTATGATAAAATCTATGGCACTTTTTTGGTAAGTTCTCAGATTTACAGTGCCATATACGTCCTTAATTTCTTCCATAAATCACAAACGTTCCAGCTCTTTCCTCTTCCTTTCTATCTCTTCAGAATCTATGCTGAGTTTGGAGGCATCTGCAAGAACATTGAATGCCTCATCCTTCCTTCCCATCCTTCCCAGAGTGTCTACCTTGAGAAGATAATACATTGCATTCTCGGGTACCAGTGAAATGGCTGAATCAACATCATGCAATGCTTCGTCATACCTTTCCATTTCCATCAGGACGGAGTATCTCTTGTATACAAATATCTGATCCATGCTGTTGAGTTTTACTGCCTCACTGTAATCCTTCAGTGCAAGCTCCTTCTTTCCCATTTTATAAAGCGTATTACCCCTGTTATAGTAGAAATCAGGTATGTCACCTTCAAGATCTATGGCCTTCGTAAATTCTTCAAGCGCATCTACCAGGTTTGATGAATCTTCAAGTGCACAGCCTTTAGCATTATGATAATCTGCATTCCCAGGCATTATCTCGATTGCTTTTTGGTAATCCCCTATGGCAGAATCATACATCCTCATAGTGTAGTATGCGAGCCCCCTGTTGAAGTAGTAGTCAGGATCGTTGCCCAGAATCTTGATGGCCCTGGTAAATTCCTTTATTGCCTCGGGATACTTTTTCAGGTTGAAAAAAGATATTCCTCTTTCGTTGTAATCATCCGCAACCTCATCCCTGTCTCTTGGCATATCTTTATTTTTAATGGCTTCCTCAGGCATAATCAATAAGGATTTGTTAATACTTTAATTTATTGAAAATAAAATGAAACAATTATGGCAAACGCTTCTGTCTCACTGAATTTACAGCATTCAGATAGGTCTTCCAGTGTGTTCTGACAATATCTGTAATATCTATTCCATTTTTAATTGAATCTTCAAGAAATTTGACAGTCATAGGATCAGATGGGTAGCCTGAACCGATATTGCCATATTTCTTCCGTATGATATCCATCTCTCTTTCCCTGATGACTTTTGCCACAATAGATGCGGCAGATACCGAATAGAATTGGGAATCGGCCCTGTGCCTGCATATCACCTCTTTCCCTGTCATGCCCGACAGAAGTTTTGAAAGTCTTTCCTCATTAACGTCAAAAGAGTCCACGTATATCTTACTGCATGGAGAAAAATTGATTAGTTCTGAAACCTTTCTCTCTTCTATTTTGTTTATGGTTTCCCCTTCCATTTCTCTGTTTAGTTCAGAAGATGAAATCTTTACCCACTGCATGAACCCTGCCTCCTTCTTTATTAATTCAAAAATTCTTAATCTTGATGGATGAGAAAGTGCTTTGGAATCCTTTGCTCCTATTTTCTTGAGTGTGTCTTCATCGCCGGAAACTATGGCTATGATCATCGGCCCAAGAACTGGCCCCTTTCCTGCTTCATCCACACCACAGCTCTGCATAGATCATAATTTGCATCTGATTTATCTATTTTATCCAACCTCAGGAAATTATTTTATTTCATAAAACACTCTCCTGACATGGAACATCCCCTCACAGAGGAATTCTTTACAGAATATATTGAACAGAAAAGAAAATTAATAAACCGAAGCCTTGAAGCCTATTTCACAAAAATTCTTTTGGGAGTGAAAGACAGGAACATATCTCCAATAGTTGAAATGCTTAAGAATTACACCATGAGAGGAGGAAAGAGAGTCAGGCCTATCCTGATTGTTGCAGGCTACGAATTATTCTATGGGCAGGGAGATTATATATACGATATTGCAACAAGCATAGAGATGACTCAGTCCTTCTTCCTCATTCATGATGACATAATGGATAGAAGTGATATCAGAAGAGGGTATCCAAGTTTCCATAAGGAAATGGAAACTATGCTTGGGAATATAAGGGACAGGAATCATATTGCAATGAGCCTTGCCATAGTTGCAGGTGATCTTGCGGTGGATTACTCCTATGATGCAATTATACGCTCTGAAGCACCTATAGAGAAAAAAATGGATGCATTGGAACAGATCACTGAAATCATCAAAATTACGGGGTATGGAGAGGGTCTTGACGTATACACTGGTAGTGGATATGTAATGAAAATATCTGATCTGATCAGGCTTCATTTGAGAAAAACGGCAAAATATACGGTTGAAGGGCCTCTTATAATGGGTGCCAGCATTGCGGGTGAAAAGGGTCTCAGGGAACTCAGTGCATACGGAAATCTTGTTGGTCTGGCATTTCAGCTCCATGATGATGTCATTGGGATATTTGGAACTGAAAAGGAACTAGGAAAATCTCCCAAGAGTGACGTGAATGAAGGAAAACAGACACTCTTAATCATCAAGGCACTGGAAAGATCCGGAGAGAAAGACAGGAAATTCATCTGGGAATGCCTCACAAATGGGAACATAAGTGATTCCGATTTTGAGAAATTAAAGGACATCATAGTGAAGACAGGTTCTCTTGCATATTCCAGATGGCTTATTGAGAAATTCGTGGAAAACGGGAAGAGAAGACTTGATAAAATTGATGGGAAGAAAGAAGTTAAGGCATTCCTCAACTGGTTTGCTGATTACCTAACGAAAAGAAATCATTGAATGAATCAATGGCAACATTTATTCTGTCTCATTGTATATTCCTTATGATTTGAAATGGATAAGGTATCACCGACTAGAAGCCAGATAAATTTTATTACGAAACTGAGGGAGGGTTCAGGCGAGAGGGAAAATTTTATTCAGAAATTTCTGGAGGAGAAGGCAAAGGATAATATTTCTCAACTTTCTGTTCCTGAAGCTTCATCCCTTATAGATTCACTAAAAAAAATAAAAAGTGAAGGTTCTGCATCAGAAGGAGGTGTAAAAACCGCGACGCCAAAACAGATCAAATTCATCAAGGCACTTCAAAACTCATCAGAAAAATTGGAAAAGAGCATTTCTTATCTTAAGAATATTGGAAAGGACGATATCAGCGAACTCACTGTAAAGGAAGCAAGTGGGCTCATCGAACTCCTCAAAGGTTAAAACTTCTTCATCCCCTATCAGTAGATTGAAAAATGCAGAGGGAGGGATTTGAACCCTCGTATCCCTACGGAACCAGACCCTCAATCTGGCGCCTTTGACCAATCTCGACAACCTCTGCTTATGAAACCTGAATTAGGGTAACATATTTAACTTTTTGAATGCGTGGCCTGAACTGCGCTGAAGCAGTTTTATGACCTGTACTGATTCATTCTAAAAACCCTGGCAACAATCAAGAAATATTGTATGGCCACATTTTGGGCAGGCAGCGTTGTGTCTGTATTCAAAGCAGAAAATACATGAACATTTCTCTTCTGAACAATCTGAACACATGAATTAGAATTGCGATTTAAGATATAATTATTCAGGCATGATTAATTCTCATGTTCTATTCCAGAGATACGATGATGGATATTTTGTCAACATCATGTATGTGATGCTAAAACCAGATAAAGAAGGATTTGGGAAGATTAATCCCATTTCCCATAATACAGCGATGCTGAAAACCCGAAGGCCCATATTATGTTTGGATACATTATCATCCTCTCCATCCCGCCCCTTCCAAGGCCGAGATATATGGATAAAATGTAAAGAATCAGTGCTATGAGCGCCACGGTGCCCAATATGGCCCACATGGCTGTCATCGGGTCTTTCCTTTTTTTGAAGAAGATGACGTATGTTCCAAGAGATGAGAACACAAATGCAAGGAGTGCAAATAACAAATGTATTTTTCCGAAATCTTCATTGAATATTCCAACACCTATTGCACCTATCCCTCCAATTACCAGGAAAATTGAAAATAACTTTGAGAAATTTTCCCTGAGGAAATAACCAGCAATTATTTCAGACAGTCCGAGTATGACGATAGTTGTGTTAAAAATATATGGTGCATTATCAATTCCAAGGTGACTTATGGTGTTTCCGCTTACAGTGAAATTTGTTGCAACAAATTCCGCTATGGATACAAACAGCAGGAACTGCATTGCTCCAAAGAACAATACCGCTCCTGAAAACTTTTTTTTATCTGCAATTTCGCTCAATGCCATTGAATAGCATGTATTATTGTATTTTAATATTTTTCAATCCTTCACGGACTATAAATGCAAATAGAAGCATGCTGAGATTGATTTTAGCTCATACATTCAGCTTTGAACCACTTTTCTTGACAAAGGTGCTTATGAAAGCTGTATGCATCAATCCTTCAGAAGAGGGTCTTGTGGCCCCTTCTCTCACCAATATTTCCCTGCGGATCAACTCAACTGTTTCGAGATGAAAAAAGCCATTTTTTTCATATTCGAGCACATTTTTCTCCGCCTGATCATAGTTTGGGAGGTAAGTTACAACTCTCTTTCCGGATTCCAGAAATTCCCTTTGCTTTGCCACATTCATCCATGGTTCCGGTAGATCGAGGAATATTGCATCATATTTTGTTCCATTTCCTTCATAAGTAGAGAATTCATGTTCGATGATCTCTATATCGAAGCCATTCAGTCTCTGAATATTCTCTTTCGTAATTCTTATGGATTTTGGGTTATGATCAATACCAATATAACCAGAAGGATTCCCTGTCATTGATAGAATAGATGATGTGAGTGCGCCTGAACCTGTACCACTCTCCATGACCCTGGACCCATATTTTATTCCTGACATCCTTATCATGTATGCACTATCCTTCACATCTATGGTCTGCGCCCCCCTTTCTGCAATGCCCCTGAAGAATATGGGATCATAATCCAGTGCAATATATTCGTGCCCTGAAATGTTGATGATATCTCCTGAACGTATGACCAGGCCCGGAGATATGTTTATTGCATTCCTGCCATTTCCAATCCTGTTGCCATTTTCCATAACTTTTATTTCACCGCTTCTTGATAAGAAAATCTTCATTTTTTACCTCCAAAATAGCCAATTATTACGTCTGATACGTTGTTGCCTGTCTGCCCTGTGACCACTGCAGTCCCTGATGCTATTGCAAGTGACGCTGTATCACTCTCTTCAATGTACTTCATTAAGGTAGTCCGGGGAATGGTTCTCTTCAACTCTTCATCAACAAAAAATCCCGCTATATTTCCATTTCCGTCCATTCCATCAGTGGCCAGGGAAAGAAATGAAAAAATATCATCATCGTCCATTTGGAGCATAATAAGTGAAGACAGATAGGTGTTCCTCCCACCCTTTCCATTTCCAATAACTTCTGCAGTGCTCTCTCCATGCCCAACGAACCAGAAAGGCTCATTAATTTCTGAATAATGATTTCTCAATAGTTTTATGATATGGGCAGATAATGAAACAACGTTTCCTTTTATTATTCTTCCAAGATCGATTGTAGGACTTTCAGAATTTAGAAGAATTTCGAGTTTTTTAGCGTAAATACTTCCATCCAAAATTATTTCGTAATCAATTGTGACATCCTTTCTATTTCCTGAATCTTCATTCTGAACAACATACTGTGAGATTTCTTCTGGAATTTTTCTGAATGAATCAGGTGCATAATAAAACGGATTTGAACCTATGAGGAATATCTCGTTCCCAGGAACATCCGATATGGCCAATATTGTAATTTTTTTGTATTTGCAGAGATTCAGAAGCTTTCCAAACTTAATTTTTGAAAGATGATACCTGATCCTGTTCAGTTCCTCAATTGGATAATCCCGATCAATCAAATTGCTCATGATATCTCGGTACTGTTCATCAGTGATTGTGTCTATGTGGGATTCAAATATGGATGACGTTCCTCCAGAAAGCAGGACAATAAGTCTTTCAGCACTGTCGTTTTTCAACATGCCCAGAATCTCCCCGGTGGAAGAATAAGTGTTGATGTCGGGAAGAGGATGATCTCCCAGAAAACATGTAAATCCATAAACTTCCGATTCTTTTTGGTTTGAAATGCATAGCCTGAGATTGGCCCCCTCAACTATTCTCCTGTCTATGCCTCTTGCCATGTGCATTGCTGCCTTTCCGAGAGATATGATGCTGTATGTACTGCCTTCAGAGAATGAATGTATATTTCGATTCCTGCTCCTGACAATAATCTCCGGGTTCAATTCGTCAATGGATTTCTTCACTGCATTCAGGATCTTTTCCCTTCTCAGTGAATAATTTTCATGCATCAACTGCCAAATTGAATCATCAATTAAATAATATATGGGAAAAATAGATATTGGAAAAATTCAGTCGAAAATGAAACCTAACCCGCCAGCTGCCCTGTCTGATTCCTCTTTCAAGGACTGCATCACCTTCTCTGCCTCTTCACCTTTTATCTCCTTCATGAATGAGAGATCTGCTGATTCCAGATTTTTCATGAGGTCAGAATTTCCCTGGAAAATAATGAGTTTGCCCTTCATTCCAAAAGATGAGCCGTCCTTCCTGTCGATTCCAAGCCATGAGATTGGGTCTCCACCAATGAGTTTATCGACCCTGCTTTCTTCTGATCCTTCGTATTGAAATATTCTGTACATTTTAATTTCCTCTTTTCTTCATAAAAGCATCGTTCAATACCATTATGAGACTCATTTGGTTGATTAAAGAAACGTACTAATATATTACTGATTCGAATCGTCTAATCTTTTCCCTCATGAATGTGCCTATCCATTATGTCAACAAATTCTGCGGCTTTATGAGTTTTCACTTTCTTAAGATTGGAAATGACGTTTTCAATATTTTCAATCTTGTGATTCTGGCTGAGTTTCGCCTTCCCTTCAATCTTTGTGATTTCTATCCTGAATGCAGTGATTTGTTTCAGCATTGAACTGTATTCTTTCATTCTCCAATCTGCGCTCCATTTTCCATCGATAGATTTTTCATGAATATCAGTAAGTGAATCTACAATTCTTATTATATCAGTTTCATCGTGAAGGATGTGAATTCTGCCCAAAGCCTGTACCTCCAGATAATTCCATGTAGGTACAGGAATCTCTTCTCCATACCAATCTGCAGAAATATAATGATCACTTAAGATAAAAATTACTATAACGTCTTCGTTATCCATCCGATTCGCCATTGGATTCAAGGATGACAAATGCCCTTCAAGAAACGTGCATGAATCGTTAACCAACATGGGAACACTTGAAGCCATATATTCTCCAGAATTTTTCAACACTATGGTTCCAAATCCGTTTGCCATCCTTATGAGTTTTACAATCCTGTCATTCCCATCTATTTTGAAAAATTTGTTGTTGTACACCATTGATTGATTTTTATTGAATATATAATTTTCTCTGTTAACTGATTCCTAAAAGTAATAGATTTTAATTTTAAGAAACCTCAAATTTAACAGATTTTATATAGTATAACGGATTATTCTCCTATGTCTGACAGAGAAGTAGGTAGAACTTTGACATTTGTTGGTGCGATTCTTGGAATTATAGCTGGAGTTGTGTTGATTCTTGCAGGGTTGATTGGTGGCGCGCTTGCATCCGCCACATCTTTTTACCGTATACCGGATTATTCTATCGGTGCAGGAGCTGCCATTGCTGTCCTGATAGTGCTTGGATTGATCCAGATAATCATTTCATATGGTATGATCGAAATTTCAAGAAGGCGCAGAAAGGGAGACCATGTGATCAATGGAATCGTCATACTTGTGCTGAGCATAATCCTTTTCTTCCTTGGTGGTGGTTTTATCATAGGCCCAATACTATCAGGCATAGGCGGAATATTGATAATGCTTTGAAAGATAAGTTTTATGGGCTTCTTGCACCGATTTCCTGAACGAGATCAGCAAGAAGTTTTTCCATTCCGTTTTTCATGCAATCAATTCTTTCCTGTATAAGTTTTTCAATTGTTGTGACAGGTGTCAGCGCATATTCGTAGAAATATCCCCCGGTTTTTATTGTTTTCATATTCCTGATTGCAAGGCCGTTTGTGAGTAATTTTTGAAGTGAACGATATACTGTGCTTGCTTCTCTTTCAATCGTCGATGCTATTTCATCAACTGATTTCCATTTCCCTTGATCAAGTGTGTAAAAAACCTCAACATCCATATGGCCCAGAGAGTATAATGATTCAAGGAGATCATTGCAGCATGCCATATCTGCAGAAATTTTGGATGTAAGGTTATCCCTGACCATAATGGTATATATATAGAATATAATTAAAGTTTTGTATTATTTTGTCAAAACCGTAACATACTTAAACCATTTTACAATACGGTAATTGGGATATGAATGGATGATGAACTTGAAAGCATTAGAAAAAGATATATCACCGATATCCTCAACAACGCGGATAAAAAGGAGGCAAAAAAGATGGAACCTGTAGTTTTAACAGATAGAACATTTGATGAGGCGCTTAAAAATGATAAGATACTGGTAGTAGACTTCTGGGCAACATGGTGTGCACCATGCAGATTTCTTTCACCTGTAATTGAGGAACTTGCCGGTGAGTATGCAGGAAGAATAAACTTTGGAAAAGTGGACGTGGATGAGAACCCACATGTGAGTGCAAAGTTCGACATAAGGAGCATACCAACCGTCATAATGTTCAAGAATGGAAAGGTTGTGGACACAAGCATAGGTGCAGTGCCAAAACAGATGCTCGAAGCAAAACTTAAAAGGCTGCTGAACTGATATGAAATATGATGTAGTTGTAATAGGCGGTGCGTTTGCGGGCCTTACTGCTGCATTATACACTTCCAGGCAGGGAATGAAAACTGCTGTAATCACCAAGGATATCGGTGGACAGGGTCTCCTGACTAATGATATCCAGAATTTCCCAGGATTCGTTTCAATTTCAGGGTTTGAGCTGGCAAGCAAATTCCAGGAACAGGCACAGCTTTACGGAGCTGAATTTGTTTATGATGAGGTTATTTCTATTGAAGAGATAGATGGTAACTTCATAGCCAGGACAAGGGAACAGAGTTACGAATCTGAAGCACTCATTCTCGCCTTCGGTAAAACGCCAAGAGATCTTGGTGTGAAGGGAGAGGAACAGTTCAAGGGAAGAGGGGTTTCATACTGTTCCATCTGTGACGGGCCCCTTTACAGGGGGAAGGAAGTGGTGGTTGCAGGCGCAGGCGATCATGCTCTTCAGGCAGCACTTTATCTTGCAACCGTAACCTCTAATGTTCATGTATTGCAGAAAACAAACAGAATTTCCGGCACACAGGATATGATTGAACAGACAAAGCCTTTGCAGAATATCCATTTCATATATGAGAGTGAGGTGGATGAAATAAAGGGGGACAGGACTGTGAACTCACTCCTTCTGAAGAAGAAGGATGGAAGCAGGGTGGAACTTAAGACAAATGCCGTTTTTGTTGAGATGGGATACGTAGCTAAAACATCTATGCTCAAAGATTTTGTAGAAATGAACAAGGAAGGAGAGGTCATAATAAACATGAATAATGAAACAAGCCGGGCAGGAGTCTTTGCCGCTGGAGATGTCACCAATATACCATTCAAGCAGGCAGTCATTTCTGCAGGACATGGTTCAGTGGCTGCCCTTTCTGCCATAAACTACATACACAGGAAACATGGAAGAACTGCACCTAAATCAGACTGGAAATACATTGATACCTCAAAGAAAGAGAAATCATGAAGATCGAAACACCCAATGACGGATTTGATTCAAAAGGCAGGAAGAGAGTCAAGAGCACGGGCCTCGATATCACTATTTTTTTAAACGATGGCAAGAGCTTTGCATGCAATTCAGCATGCCCTCACAAAGGGGGACCCCTGTTTATCGGCAAGGTTGTAAGCAAAGGGCTCATGTGCCCTTCCCATCATATCATTTTCGATATTGAAAATGGAAAAATTGTGGAAAATCCCATACCTGAAAGCATGGGAGAGTACCGGAATTCCGGAGACCTGAAAATGTATCCCCTTAGAATGGAAGGAAACAATTTCATAATTGAAACAGAAGATTAGAAATTAAATTTCTTCCTGTTTTTTCTCCACCAGATCCTGTCAAGATAGGTTTCTGAAATATCTTTCTGGAATTCTTTGTTTACCAGTTCTTCGAACAGCTTTTCTGCAATGTCATATTTCTTGTTTTCATAAAGGCACATGGCAAAGTCGAGTCTCGCCTCATCATCATCGCTGTTTGCCACTGTCTCCTCAAAAACCTTCTCTGCCTCTTCCAGCTTTCCCATCTTCTGCAGAGATTTCCCCTTGAGCAGCATTGCCTCAAGTGTCTGTTCTTCCTGCAAAATACCCTCTGCAATTGCCAATGAATGATCAGGTTTGTTCTGTGAAAGATAGAATTCTGCCATATCCAGCATGATGTCTTCTTCATTTCCTGAGGCCTCTGCTGCTTTCCTGTGATATTTCTCTGCAAGATCGTTGTCATCAAGCTCCTCCATAAGTGTTGCAAACTCAGACATGACCTCCGGATCATTGCCGATCTCCATGCATTCCTTCACATATTTGATCGAGTTTTTTACATCTCCCAATGCAAGGTAGTTCCTGTAAATAAGGTAGAGGGCATCAAAATCCTTCTCGTCTATTTTCAGCATTTCCTTGAGGATCTTTATAGAATCTTCAATCTTGCCAGTTTCACTCAATACCAATGCATAGTTCAGCTTGTGCACCACCTCATCTCCAGATTTATAAGCTGTATAGGCCTCTTCCAGGGCTTTTTTCTCATCTCCCATGTTAAGGAAAATATTGCTCCTTATGTGATGAGCCTCCGAAATGTTGTTTCTTTCCAGTACTCCATCTGTCACCTGAATTGCTTCCTTGAACTCCCCAATCCCCATAAGAAAGATCGCGTGCCCAAGTGCTATGCTGTTGTCACCGGGACTTAGCTCATAAGCAAGCGAGGAATGTTCAAGAGCCTTTTCTGGCTCGTCAAGCATGCCATAAATGTGTGAGGCAAGAGCATGGGCTTCTGCTTTCTTAGATTCGTGTCCTATTGCGTTGAGGACATGTTCCAGTGCTTTATCCATATCTCCCTGATTCATCAAAGTATACGCAGCGGCAATTTCGTCTTCATAATGTGTCATGATTTTTGAGGATGCTTATTTAATTCTTAAACTTATTACAACGATGCAGGAACATGCTCTTCAATCCTCTTTTCCTGCAATCTGGGTATATCCTTCATCTATTCTTGATAGAAGATCATCATGTGTAAGCAACTTTCCAGCCAGGTTAAGCATTCCTCCCATTCCTGCACCTTCCCTGACTTCTCCCTTTCCATATTCTCTGAGCCCCCAGTGAGTTGATCCTGTAAAATTCAGCCTGTATGCACTTATCCTGCCTTCCGGAACCATGGATAGAATGTCCGCCTTCCGGTGAGAATATACCAGATCTGTTGTCCATAGCCTTGTTTTCTCCATGTTCAACTTCATCAAATCTGCAAGCCTGTAAACTGCAGACATCTGCGTTCCTCCAGCCAGTACTATATCAGTGTTTTTCAGACGATCCAAAATGGATACTGCAATCACCTGAGTGTAGTCGCCTGCCTCTTCCATTGCTCTCTCTGGAGAAACAATTTTCCCTGTTCTTTCTTGAACTTTTTTAACATAATCTTCCTTGATATCCAACGGATCATTCATAAAAGAACTGCTGGTCCTTATTTTCCCGTTGAAATACCTCATTACAGAGAGTGCAGTGGACGTTCCTCCAGGAATGCTTTCAGAAATCATAACAGAATGATATCTGCCTTCCAGGAATTTACCTATTTTCTGCCCTGCCTTCCATGCGATGTCAAACTGGGGAAGCGCCTTCTCATGAGAACCATCTCTCGCAGGTTCAAGGCCTGTTTCCATAAATGTGATCCTGGGCTTTACCTTCATTCCCGCATTCACAGTCAACGTGTTTATTCCTGTGATCAGGGAGCAGACTCTTGTAATGAGTGCAGGAGATGGTATTCCCTCCGGTGTCATTGGCGGAAGTTCCATGGTGATGCATTTTCCGGTTTCGATCAGTTCTGCATCAAGGGCAGGTGTGAGAAAAGTCATTTCAGGGTTGGTTCCTGCTGCAGATATTCCCTTTATTCTTGAGACTTCCGTTGATCCACATAGCAGTATATTTATTTCGGGGTCTTTCTGACTCATATGACACCAATATGTTTATGATATATGATTATGAGGTAATTCAGAAAAGAAAACCGAGCCCATGGCTGTAAATTATTCCAACATGGGGCCAGACTAATAAGGTAAACACTAACAAAACTGGAATTGTGACAAAGGTCACCATCAGGAAGAATGAGAGATAGAATATCCTTAGGCTCTTCCTGATCTGATCAAAGGTGGGCTCAAATCCGGCAGTGTTTACAATATACTTTCCTCTTTTTTCCAGCTTTACATTCAGGACCGCTGCCATGGAACCTATTGAAAGGGCAGCATTCCTGCTCTGGAAATTATGGAATGTTGAACGGGCAGGTATTGCTTTCACATTATAATTCAGTAGGAAGGAGGAAATATGTATAAGTGCAGCAGTGAACATCGCTGGTATGTAATTCAGGATTGTGTCTGCCCTGGCAGAAGCTTTGCCAAAATAAAAGTAATTGCTGTCCCTGTAACCGAAAGTTGAATCCAGCGTATTTATGATCCTATATATTCCAGCACCGATAATACCAAATATGGAATACATGAATAATGCACCTGTGAAGGAATCCGTTATTCCTTCTGCCACAGTTTCGATTGCTGCAGAAGCAATAGCAGGGGCGTCAAGGCCGGATGTGTCACGTCTTACACAGAGTGAGAGATAGAGTCTTGCTTTCTCCAGATCACCTTCCTTCATGCTTTTGATTATTGGATTTATATGCTTTCCCATTGAAGACAATGCGAAGGTAGTTTTAAGCATGACAGAATAAATCAGCAAGAATATTATATATATAGAATTGAGAGAATTTAGATAATATAAAAATAAGATGGATGGGATCATAATGATGAATATTGTGAAATATAGCGTAAATGTTCCCGCAGCACGCTTCCTCTTCGTTTTTTCAAACCTTTTTGCAAGGCCTCCGGAAAGCTTTCCAGAGATTACTGCAATATGGACATACCCGGATGGCTCTCCAAAAATGATATCTGCCAGTATGGCAATGATGAGTCCTCCAAGGACTGTTTCAAGAATCTCTGTGTCCATTCAATATATGTGAAAAATGCTCTATATTTAAATTTGCCGATATGATGCCTGAGACCAGAATTATATTTTCCATAAGAATCTCACCGTATGGCTTATGAGGCCTTACCCCGGTGAGCCATTCCAGAATTGCATTCTCTTCCAGTATTCCATGAACATTTGTGCCTATGGCATTACCCTTCATGCTGCCCTCTTTGCCCATGTTCGTCCTGAGAAATGCCTTTTCTGCATTTCTCCTGATGCCTCCAAACCTTATCTCATATCCTTTTCCTTTAAAGTGAGTGTTGTTTAAGCTTCCTTCATATTCCACAGATCGTACTGTCTTATGGATTCTGTATTCAAAATCACAATCAAGTATGCCCATGCCTGAAATACGGCCTGATTTGAGCTGGATTTGATGAGGATCATCAATCTCATGAGAAAGCATCTGGTAACCGCCGCATATTCCTATTATCTTTTTTCCCGCAAGATGGTGTGCAATTACTGATTCCCATATTCCACTACTTTTCATGAATTCCAGATCAGATTCAACATTTTTTGACCCGGGGAGGATAATTGAATCTATGCCTTCCATATCCTCCTTTTTTGTTATATATCGGAAATTGCCAATGAATCTCAATGGATCCAGATCGCTATAATTCTCAAACTGCGGATACCTGATGATTCCAACATTTCCACCGGGTGAGTGCCTGTAATTCATTGAATCTTCCCCTGGCAGCCTGATTCCAGACATATGTGGAATGATCCCAAGACACTTCATGCCTGTATTATTTTCAATGAATTCTATCCCTTTGCTGAGCATTGTGCTGTCTCCCCTCATATTGTTGATGATGAAGTATTCCAGCGTTTCTCCAAATTGCGCAAGTTTTTTTGTTCCGTAGAGTGATGCAAAGGAGCCGCCATTTTCAATGTTCACTACAAGTATACCTGTTCCTGAAAATTTATTTGTCATCCATGTGTTGGAAATATCCCTGTCATACAGATTTATTTCTGCACATGAACCTGAACCTTCCGCAATAACATATTCATATCCAGACAGTAGATCCTCCAATGTTTCCACCACGATATTTCTGCCTTTTTCAGCAAGAAAATTTCCGTATTCTGCAATTCCCATTTTCCCAAGGGATTTTCCCTTTGCTATAATCTGCGAACTTCCCTTCCCTTCGGGCTTTAGCAGAACTGGATTTATTTTCCAGCCCGGCTCAATCCCACAGGCTCTTGCCTGGAGCCATTGGGCCCGTGATATCTCATCCCCTTCACCTGTTGATATTGAGTTCAGGGACATGTTCATTGCTTTAAATGGTGAAACTGAATATCCTTTCTGTGAAATGATATGACAGAGTGCCATTGCGATGGTGGATTTTCCGGCGTTTGAACCTGTACCCATGACATGAATAAGTTTCCCCGCTTTCATCCCAAAATCTCCTTAATTGCGTGAACAAGCTTTTCGTTATCTCCGTGTTTCCTCACTGTCACCCTGAAATCCCCCTGCATGAACCCATAGAAGTTACTTATATCCCTCACAAGAAATCCTCTGTTTCTGAGTTCAATGGAAAAATATTCCTTAATTTCCTTATCGGTTATCCTGAAAGAAATGAAATTAGCTTCTGGTTTCCCCAGAATGATAATTCCCATGTCCCTGAAGCTTGTTTCGAGATAATTGCGCTCGTCCTCAATCCATTTCAGGTCACCAATTTCAAGAAGGGAATCAATTATCTCTGAATAGAACTGCGGTATCATCCATGGGATTCCCATTCGCTTCATTTTTATTATTATTTCTGGAGGGCCAATGGCGTATCCGATTCTGACACCTGGAAGGCCCGTAGCTTTTGTCAGTGTCCTGCCGCAGATAAAATTGCTATATCTATCAAGAAGAAATTTGTAATCAAGTGTTTTGTCTTTCTTCACAAAATCAGCATAAGCCTCATCGATGAATACATATGCACCAATTTTTTCAGATTCCATAAGCAGTTTTTCTATCTTTTCAGTACCATAATGCTCTCCCGTGGGATTAACCGGCGAGTTCAGGGAGATCACATCCGGGTTGAATGAACGGATAAGACTGGGGACTTCCATCACGGTATTCACAGGCACCCGGGATATGTTCATATTGCTTAGAAGTGCTGCCCTCATATGCTCAGCAAAAAGAGGTTCGAGCAACAATCCCCTCATGCTATTGAAAAACCTGAAGAGATGATGTATCAATGCGGTAAGCCCGTAAAAAGCCATGATATTCTCCTGTTTCAAGCCAAGATATGATGAAATCCTTGATTCTATTAAACTTGGGGAAAGAGGATAATGCGAAAGATTTTCTGGATCAATGGTTATTTTTTTCCTCTCAGTGGATTCTGGGTTAATACTTGCTGAAAAATCCAAGGCAGAAGATTGCATGAAAAATTGGTCTCCATGCCGAAATGCATCATGGTCAGTTGAAAAACTTTTCATCTATATGTAATCAACTTCATATTTATAGAGCTTAAGAATTCCTTTGCATGGGTTACAGGGAAGGAATGAAGGCTTCCATCGCATTTTTCACCATTATTCCCTATGGAAACAGGCATTTTGCAAGGGAGGCAATTGACTTTCTGTGGATTCCTTACATTTTTCTTGGGGCCATATCCGCTATAGGTTTCTATTTCCTCTCCATGATCATGAATATCAGATTCGCCGCGTTGATCTGCTTCTCTATCATTCCATTCCTTCATGGGTTCCAGAATGTAGATGCACTACTGGATTTTGGGGATGGATGCATGAAGAGGGGAATACCTGAAGAAAAGTTTGCAGTGATGAAAAAATCCGACACTGGTGCTGGTGGCATAGGCCTTCTTTTTGTTGTATATTCTATAAGTGTCGGAAGCTTTCTATTCATGCCCAAAGGGAACATATTTGATTCTTACATTATAATGCAGGTTGCCTCCAGTCTGTGGATATCCCTGATCATGTTCAGGAACAGGACCTTTGGAAATGGATTTGCCACTTATTTTTCACAGGAAACTGGAAAAATCTCTTTTGCACTTATTTCCATTGTTCCCCCTCTGCTCATTGTGGCATTACTCTTTCCTGGATACTTGCTTCCATTGATGATCACACTCCCGTTTGCCGCTGTATTGAGAATTTTCATAAGAAGAAATTTTGGTATGATAAATGGTGATATTTCCGGTGCTTCAGGAGAAATAGGGAGAATGTTCTTCCTGGTTGTTTCCGGAATAAATATCCTCATTGTGAACATTATACCATTCAGGTTTAACCTGTTACAGTTCCTTTAATACGCCGGCATTTAATTGGCTTATAATATTCTCTGCCAGTACGTATGGGTTCTTGTCTGTGCCTTTCTTCTTTATGATGTCCATTGCGGGATCAATTATGATTCTTCCAATCTCGCTCTCCAATATCCATCTTGCACCCATCAGGAATCTTTTCCTTCCTATGATTCCTTCTCCTGAAATATACCTGCCATGATCAAGTATTGTGTTCACAAGTTCATCATACCCAGCATGATCTGTTGCGGATGTGCCAGTAACACGTCTCCTAAACCCTCTGGGATCATCCATTGATATTACTTCCTCAATGTCCTTCATGGCAAAATATGAACCATCAATATCCATCTTGTTGATGACAAACAGGTCTGCGATTTCCATTATTCCTGCTTTTATGGCCTGTATCTGATCTCCCAGACCGGGGCCCAGTACAAGAATGGTTGTATCTGCAAGATTCATTATGTCAAGATCGGCCTGTCCGGCGCCAACTGTTTCAATGAGAATGATCTCACTTCCCGATGCGTCCAGCACATTGACAGCACCCATGCATGACACTGATAAGCCGCCTCTTGCTCCTCTGTTTGCAAGACTTCTCATGTATATTCCGTAATTGAAGAGATTTTCCTGCATTCTTATCCTGTTTCCGAGAAGAGAACCACCTGAATAAGGGCTTGATGCATCAACTGCAAGAACAGATACATTCATCCCCTTCTGTGCGAGTAGCACGGAGATATTTCCTATCAATGTACTTTTACCAATGCCCGGTGGACCCGTGATACCCACCACATGAGCCTTCCCGCAATGAGAGTATAGCTTCTCCATTATTTCCTTCTTAATTTCAGTATGCCCATCCTCCATATAGGAAATAGCCCGGGCAATACTCCTTCTGTCAGATCTGACGACACCCTCAACCAAATCTCCAATGTTCGTCAAATCACCTTAACTTCTTTATTCTGGCTTCTTCTGCCCTCATCCTGACATGTTCTATTATAGTGGATAGAGGGGTCCCGGGGCCATAATTTCCCGAAATGCCCAATGCTTCCAGTTCCGGTTTGTCCTCATCAGGTATAGTTCCTCCCCCAACCACAGATATGTCATCAATTCCTTTATTCTTCATAATATCCATGACCTTCCTGAATACTGTCAAATGGGCCCCATTTAAAAGGCTCAGTGCTATGACATCAACATCCTCGTTTATGGCGGTATCCACAACATCCTCCGGTGTAGGCAAAAGACCAACATACAGCACCTCCATTCCTGCATCCCTGAATGCCTTGGCCAGAACGAGGACACCCCTGTCATGTCCATCAATTCCGGGTTTTGCAAGCAGTACCTTTATTGGTTTCTCCCTAAACAATGACTGGTTCTTTCCATCCGCCATATATTTTCCTCCCGACATCTGATATCTCCTCTATAGTAGCATATGTTTTTACAGCCTCAATTATGTAAGGCATTACGTTTTCATCTGGATTCCTGAATGCTTCATCAAGTTTTGCCAGTGCATCATTTACCTTATCCTGATCCCTGCCAACTTTCACTTCTTTTATCCTCTTAAGCTGTATCTCTTCTGCATCCTTCCCTATTCTCAATATATTGATGGGCTTTTCATCAGGATCCACATACTTGTTCACTCCGACCATTATCTCCTTTTCATCTTCCAGCCTCTTCTGCCTCCTGTATGAGGTTGCTGCTATCTCCCTCTGTATGTATCCCTTCTTGACAGCTTCCAGAATTCCGCCCAGTGATTCTATCTTCTCAAAGTACCTGTATGCCTCCTCTTCCATCTTGCTGGTCAGGTATTCAATATAATATGAACCACCAAGAGGGTCTATGGTATCAATTATGCCTGTTTCTTCCGCAAGAATCTGCTGTGTTCTCAGTGCGACTTTAACAGCTTCCTCAGAAGGCAGTGCCCATGCCTCATCGTATGAATTTGTGTGCAGACTCTGTGTTCCTCCAAGGATAGCCGCCATTGCCTCGATTGTTGTTCTGATTATATTGTTCAACGGCTGCTGCCATGTGAGTGAATATCCAGAAGTTTGAGTGTGGAATCTCAGTGTCATTGCCTTCTGGCTTGTCGCATGGAATTTTTCCTTCAGCACAGTGGCCCATATTCTTCTTGCAGCCCTCATCTTTGCAATTTCTTCAAAGAAATTTATGGATGAGTTGAAGAAGAATGAAAGCCTTGGAGCAAATTCATTGACATCAAGTCCTTCCTTTATTCCCATGTCAACATAATAGAAACCATCAGCAAGCGTAAAGGCAAGCTCCTGTACTGCACTGGAGCCAGCCTCCCTTATGTGGTATCCTGAAATGCTGATATAGTTCCATTTTGGAGCATTTTTGGTGCAGTATGACATCATATCCCTTATGATTCTTATATGGCCCTCAGGCGGGTATATCCATTCCTTCTGTGCGATGTATTCCTTCAGTATATCAGCCTGCACTGTCCCTCCAATGTTTCTGAGATCATGTCCTTCCTTCTGTGCGATGGCAAAATACATCGCAGTAAGTATGGCTGCAGGAGCATTTATGGTCATGGACGTTGTCACTTCGGATAGGTTGATTCCATCAAAAATCACCTCCATATCTTTCAATGATGTGACATTGACACCACATTTCCCGATTTCTCCCTGAGATCTTACATTATCGGCATCATAGGCATAAAGGGTTGGCATGTCAAAGGCAACACTCAAACCGGTTTCACCATGTGATATGAGGTATTTTAATCTCCTGTTAGTATCTTCAGGAGAACCAAAACCAGAGAACATCCTCATAGTCCAGAGTTTTCCCCTGTACATATTTGGATAAACTCCCCTGGTGAAAGGATATTCTCCAGGCAATCCCAGAAGTTCATCCATGTTCTCTGGTAAAATATCATCTGTATAGATATCCTTAATCGGTATGGAAGAAGAGTTGCTGTATTCTTTTTCTTCATATCCAGTGGCAGAGTTCCATTTTTGAAGTGTTGTTTTTCGCCATTTTGCAGTTTTATCTCCTTCGGGTTTACTGTTCCTCTTCTCAAGCTCCATTAATTTGTTTTTCCAGAAGGTATCATTTTCAGGCATGATATCATAAGGCAATGCTATGATATATTTTTTAACATATTTCAGTTGAGCAGAGAAGAAAGAATTTAGTTTTTAGTGGTCTGTTGGAAGGGGATGAAATAATTATTTCTGGTTCGGGTATTTTTTAATCTTATTGCATACCCAATTTTCTGGTCTTTTTGCGTTTTTCACCATATCCTCGCTCATAAGCGGGTATACAATCAATTCTTCCCGCCTGTTATGATCATGCAATATCAACCTTATTTCATCAAGATATTTTGGAATTTTTGAATAGTTTTTCCTTTCGATCTGCTCATGTATCAGCATGAAAAGTCTCCAGACTGCCGCATGTTCAGTCTCCATCCCGGAAATTTCAAGATTGAAGTTTCCCTTCCCCTTAACCTCAGGAAAAATAGTAGTTTCTTCAATGAATATATGATCTTTCAACTCAATTTCAATTTCATCCAGAATGTCAAGATCAAGCTGATCTGATTTAAGATCGGCGATGATTTCTTCCAGTTTTAAATTCACTACCTCGTGCTGGTCTTTCATTCTAATTTGAGGTGAAACCATAATATGAAAATACCTCAAGGAATAAAAATGATATACCTGACAATTTCAAATTTTTCTAGTGTTATTTGAATTTTCAAATACACTTAATCTGGATTCCTGATGAATACCAGAGACATCTCCTCCCCATCAAATAATAATTCCTCAAGATCCATCTTATTCTGTGCAGCCAAGGCCTTGAAAATATCCTTTGAGTATGGAAACTTTTCCTTCATTACTATAATTTTCCCTTCCTGTCCAGGCTCCAGCTCTATTTTCATTGATTTTATAGCGCTCTTGATGAATGTAAAAGGGTCACCGCCGCAACTGACATACCTGTAATCCTCTTCTATCATGATTATCATGTATGACTGCCTGTTAATTCAACTTTTTTCGTTTTTAATTGAAAAATATGCAAAAAAGGGTTTAATTAAAGGAACCCTGCTCTCTGGAGAACCATCAGGTCCTCAGTGGTCAGTTGTTCCCCTTTCTTGAACTTCTCAAAGAGATCATTTGCCATGGTCTGGAGTTCTCCTTCCTTTTCCTTCTTTCTTGTGGCTCTTGTCTTAGCCTTCATGCCACCAAGCATCTTCTCTAAGTCCCTGAGTTCTATTTTGGCCTTTACAAACTGCTCATGTTCCTTCTCTGAATCCTTACTGAATTTTATGAATGTCTCATGGAATTCGTCAGCCTTCTTCCTTGTTTCGTCAAGTTCCTTGAGACCATTATTTATGTCATCCCCAAGCTGGTTGATCTGCTTGGATAGTGTGTCAATTTCCTTCTTCATCTGCTCGAAAACTTTCTTCTTCTCGTTTGTCTGATCTGTGAGTGTCTTTATACTCTCGTTTCCCTTGATCTCGGTTTCAACATTCTCCTTAGATTTCTTGATCTCGTTTGTGAGTTTCCTAATCTGGAGAACAACTCTCTGTTCCTCCTTCTTTTCCATAGGGCTTGTCTGCTGCATTTTAATAAGCCTTTCCAGTTCCCTCTCCTTCTTCTTTATCTCGGAAACATCTATACCAGTTGACTTAAAATTTTCCCTGTTTTTTCTAAGCTCCTTTCTGAGTTCTGAGAAATCCTTATAATAGGCTTCTTTTTCATCCCTCATTTTCTGGATAGTGGCTATTAAGCTACTCTTTTCATCTATTTTTTTCATTACCGTTTCTCTGAGAGCTTTGGATTTCTGGTTGAGCTTATCTCTTTCTTCAGCATAATATCTACTTTCCTGTGAGAGTTCATCTCTCTTGTTGATATGCTCGTCGGCCAGATTTCTCAAAATCTCTCTTTTCTTTTCAAGTTCAGGAAGAATCTCACTCATAATGATCAGTCATCGCAGTGATGGTACCTTAATTTTACATTATAATAAATAACTTTCGTATGCTGAACGAAAAATAATCAACGATAAGATTAAAATTTATGTTTTTCAATGTCCAGATTAATTTCCAATACCTTTGAGAGTGGATCTTCATCATGATATATTGTTCTGCCAATGATCACGTAATCAGAGCCATTTTCAATGCTTTCAATGTAACTGCCACCCTGTGCCCCTATGCCTGGACTGAACACTTTCATATTGCCTTTTCTGGATGAGATTTGCCTTAGAAGCTCATAATTATTCCCAGGGGCCACAATACCATATACTCCAGATTCAAGTGCATCTGCCATTAGTTCTTTCCAGCGGGGATTCAGATGCCTGTTTGATCCTTCATTACTCATTGATACCACACTTATGATCCTGGTACCGCTTGATACAAGTTCACTTAGAGAATCCTTCCCTACAAATGCATGTGCTATGACTGCCCATGGATTCTGATCTGCAATCTGCTCCATTATGAGCCTGTGAGTATTTGGAATATCTGCAAGCTTGAAATCACAAATCACCTTTGAAAATTTTGAAAGTTTGCCGATTATGGCTTTACCCGACGATAAAACTGTGGGCCAGTTAATTTTGATTGCAAATACATTTTCCCCTATTAAACTGGCAATCTTGATCAGGGATTTTTCATCTGTTAAGTCCAGTGAAGCAACTATGCGGCTTTCCATAACAGACAATCCCTGTTCTGTATTTCTTTTTTCTCCTTTTTCAGACGAAAGATTCAGCGTCTACATTACCAAAGAGTTCTTTTCCTATGGTTTCACCATTACCAATTATGTAGTCAGATTTTACTCCTGTTAATACCATGAACACATAAATCCCATCCGTAATATCGGGTCTTATCTCAACTCCACCAATGATCTCACAATCAACTCCGGTGATGTCGATGATCTTCTTCATTGCATAATTGTATTCGCCAAGTTCTATATCACTTCCTATGAGTCTGAGCAAACAGCCACTTGCCTTGGAAATATCCACATTGATGAATGAATTTTTTAGAGCCTGACTTATGGCATAGTCGATTCTTCCTTCTCCACCGGACGATTTTCCTATGGCCATGAAAGTGGACCTTGATCTTGAAAGTATCTTTTTAAGATCCTGATAATCTATGTTAATCCTCCCCGGATCATTTATGGTCTTGACCAGCCCGGTTATCTGATCCATGATAAAGTTTGCAGTCAGCGAGAAATTCTCCTCATATGTTTTTGCCTTATCCATGCTTTCCTCAAGTTTCTGGTTTGGAATGACGATAATCACGTCAGAATATTCACTTAATGCAGGAAGCCAGTCCTTGGCATTGTTCATTTTTTCCTTCCCCTCACTCTCAAACGGAAGAGTTACAATTGAAAATACCAGTGACCTGTTCTCCTTAGCAAGTTTTGCCACTATTGGTGCACTTCCAGTTCCAGTTCCACCACCAAGAGTTGCAACAATGAATATGACATCCTGCCCGAATACAGCCTTCTTTATGTAGTCCTGTGATTCAAGAGCTGCAAGTTTTCCTATTTCCGGGTTATTTCCTGCACCCATACCTTTGGTAAGATTCTTTCCTATCAGGATTTTTCCATCAGCACTGACTTTCTTGAGAAGATGTGATGCGTCGGTGTTAATTGCTACTGTTTTTGCTTCCCCATGATCCTTCTGGTTAATCTGGGTAAGTATGTTCGTGCCTCCACCTCCACAGCCAATAATTCTTATCCTTATCTTTGCAAGGTCTGCAATTCGATTGAGTTCTTCTGTGTTTTCCTTAAGTGCTAGCATGACATACTATTGTCATACCACTATATAACTATTTCTATTATTTCGGACACCCCACATGTGTCAAAAGCATGCGATTGGATAGAACCTTTTGACATGAAAATACCTGCTTGCAAGGATCACTGGAGACAAGGAAATCCATGATATTGCATAATGGATCGGAAGCATCAACGCACTCTTCTAGGGATTTAGGAAGGCATTCCATCTTCCGGAGAAGGGAAACCTGTCCATGGATACTGGGAAAGACGATCTGGCACATGAGAGTTGCAGCATATTCATCGGACAGATGAGGGAAATACTCATGAAAGGTGTGTCAGTCCGTGAGATGGAGGCAGCGAAGCAGATCATGGCCGCATATGGGAAATGGGAGAAATATCTCTCTGAATGGAGACATGATAGCGATATTCCAGAATCTTACCATACCGGAATTACGTGAAAACAGTATTCGGCCGGGAAGATATTGCATCTGTCTTCGGAAGTCACAGGAAATCATCCCATGGAAACGGAATGTCCAGGAACATGATCATCAGGCTCGTGGACAGAGGCAAAGAGGGGTTGATCACATGAACCCTGAGGACAGATCCGTTCTCGGAAGAGATGATGGATTCTGCTTATGAAACAAGGAAAAATAAGACTATCGTCCGAAATTGAAGGGAATTATACCCGTCTATTGCCGCCATAGGATGAACCCTATGGCGGTAAACAACGGTTGATATTTTAGTAATATTTTATATGATTTTTTATTGAAAATACCGGGTAGCGAAAGGTTTAATAATGTAGTACCCATATGGGTACTGCGAGAAATACAAACATGTCAATAACTGTGAGGAAAGAAAAGAGGAAGAACGGAAAGGAGTATTACAAGCTTTATGAATCAAAGCGTGTAAATGGAAAACCGGTGACAAAATATATTGGATACTTAGGGAAGAATC
>JAKAWU010000014.1 GCA_021816965.1 Thermoplasmata archaeon
ATCCTGTTTTTTCCATTTTCCCTTGCAAGTATTGCAGAGATGAGGAATTTTTTCTGTGAAACCATTTCTGCAGCCCTGAGCATGATTTCCGCCCTTTTCATGTAACCAAGCATGAACCATTTCTTCTGTCCTTTTTTCAAAATTTCAATTGCCTTTTCAGCACTTTCCTTAGTTCCTGCCTGGAATGTTGCATAAACTTTTCCATCTACTGGGGATACAGGCTTCAATTTTTTGTTTTCCATGATTTCTCCAAAATTTGAATATTCCCTGTTCATGTATTTTTCAGAATCCTTCAGCGCATCTTCATACAGTTTATTGAACTCATCCACTTTTCCTTTTTTTACGTAGCTAACGTATGTTGTTGCATTTTCAAATGGCATAATTCAACATTGCTAACAATTACATATAATTTTTAGTGGCGATATGGATAGTAGAAGTAAAATTTTCAAATGTCCAACCCTCTGTCCGAAGTAATGCACTGACCATTTATGCAGTATGATAGTGGTGAAAGTAGAAATAAAGACACATAAGCGATTTCAAGCGGTTCAAGAAATTCACCCTCATCCATGAATGAAAAGGGAAATTTTTCTTCAAAATTATCGTCCTTATGGACACTTCCGGGAAGAACAGCATTCACTCTTATGCTCCTGCCTCTGAGCGCAGATGCAGCAATCTTTGTCATCTCTTCAATGGCATATTTTGATATGGAATATCCTGAATTATTGTTCTTCAGAAGATTTCTGGACGCTCCTATATTAACTATTGAAGATTTTTCAGCCATGCAATCTATAAGCCCCATTAATACAGTGTACTGGGTGTTGACATTCGAATTAAAAAAATCTATAAGTTTTTCAGGTGAGACAAGTTTTTCTGAGGACATCTCCCACTTGCCAGCATTATTCACCAGCCCGTTAATTTTCATCCCCCTACTTCTTATTTCATAAGATAGATTTCTTACATCTTCTCTGTTTCCCATGTCACATTTAATGCTTTCAATGTTCTCATGGATTCCTAAGGGTGCTCTTCCAGATCTTGAAAGTGCAATCACATGTCCACCAAGTTTCTCAATCAATTTTGCAGTGGACATTCCCTGCCCAGTTCCCATTCCAGCAACTATGAAATTCTTTCCAACAAAATAATTTTCAAGAATTCCCATAATTGGAAATTATTTTGGTAATAAATAAGTATTGTTTCTGCCAGTAATGAATGAGAAGATCAATCAGGGGATATTATGGTAAAAAAAGTTTCTCGCAATTGTATTCCTTCTATTAATTTCAATTTTCTTTTCCACGGATCTGCCCCTAATTCTTTTCATCTCCACATCTTTATATTCTATTTTTGTAAGAAAGAGCAGCTCAGCAGGGGCAAGATATCTGCTCCATTTCTGGTTTGACCATGGATCTTCAGATTCTGCTCTGTCCCTCTGTCTCCTGATTCCATATCCTACAATGAATCTTATCTGGTTCCACAAGAATCCCTGAGACCTGAATACAAGGGCAGGTATTCCATTCCAGAATGTTGTGTCGATAGAATTAATTTTCCTCGTGGTATCCTTATTATCAAACCTGCAGAATTTCGCAAAGTCATGGGTTCCAACAAATTTCTTCATTTCCGAGAGAAAATCTTCAATATTCACCCAAGAAAAGGGGAGCAGGTAAGTGTATTCTTTTTCAGAGCAGTGCCTCACATTGAAATCTTCAGGAACAGTTCCATAGGAATGGAAATAAACATTTTCAAGGCTTGAATTTAGAATCCCTATAACATCTTCAGGTTTTAAAGATGTATCCAGCGACATTGTATTGAACAGGGCGGATACATTTTTATCGGTTCTGGAAGCAGTCCTCATGTTTTCTCCCAGTTCATTCCTAAGTATTTCACCGCGGATTCTTCCCTCAACAGTATTGAGAGAGTTATGTGATTGATATGAAGAAAAGCTTGTGCCGTCATATGCAAATCCAAATACCACTCTCTTTCTTTCCATATTATTATATTCATGTATTCCAATCCTGTTAAGTATTTTGTCATAATGGGACACGAATGTGGCATATAGGCGGAGCAGGTGTTGCAGGCTCATACCTTTACAGGAGATTGAAAGATTCTGGTTTTGACATCTCCATATATGATCCTAAGAGGCATGATTATTATATTCCGTGCGGTTTCGCCACAAACAGGTATCATATATCAAAATTTCTTGGCAATGTTTCTATTCCAACAGATGAAATTCTTGAGCAGGAAGCAGATGAAATAAAAATTTCAGGCAATAATTTCAGCGATTCAAATTTTCTCCCAAAGGGCCTATGCACTATTGACAAGATGAAAATGGAAAAACTCATGGTGAAAAATGACGTTGTCAATAGATTCATAATTCCGCATGACTCAGAAAAAATAATTGATGCAACTGGAATATCAAGATATTATCTTGGCAAGATTGAGAATGACGTGAAAATGTATGCAATGGAAAAGGTTTGCAGGGAATCGCCATACAATGATTTCTATTTCCATTTCTTCAGTGGAGGTACGGGGTATTTCTGGTCCTTTCCGCTGAAGGATCGATATCACATTGGTGCTGGAGGCATAAATCTTGATGAAGTGAAATCGTATCTTGAGAACTATAGGGGAGAAAGAACTGTGGCAAGAAATATAAGGATGATGCCTACGATTGGCAATATTTCATCCAATAACGTCATAGGGGCAGGGGAAAGCATAGGTTTCATATCTCCACTTCTTGGGGAGGGGATAGTACCAGCAATGGAAAATGCTGAATTATTGTTCCAGTGCATGAAAAAGACAGAAGAAATTGATGAATTGAATATAATTTATGCAGGTTCAGTTAAAAAGAAATTGCTTCTCTATGAGCAGATAGGAAGACTGGTCATCAACATACAGAAAAACAGAGTATTCAACATGCACAATATTTTCACACTAAGGAGGGCGATCCAGGAAGTTGAAAATTTTGGAATGAAACCGGAAATCATGAAGATTCTCTGGCATTTCATAGCTCGCAGGGAATGAATCTCTATATTATTCCGCCATCGACGGGAATCATTGCATCAGTGGTGGCCCCAAATATATCATCATTGAGAATCGCAAGAACCATGTTTGCAACATGGTCAGGGAGCACTTCAACGTTGAGCAGGTTTCCCCTTTTATACTGTTCAGGAGTGATTCCCTTTGCCTCTGCCCTTTTTTCAAGTACGCCATTATCCCATATCTTTGAGTTTTTGAATATCTTGTCAGGGTTGATTATGTTTGATCTTATGCCAAACTTCCCTCCTTCCTTTGCAATGTAATGAGAGAGCTGTGCAGAGAATGCTTTTGTGGTTCCATAAGATGCCATCCCCGGTCCTGGGTGTGTAAGGTTCTTTGTTATGTTGAAGATGAAGTTCCCGCCTGTCCCCTGTTTCTTCATCACAGTGAATACTTTCTGTGATAGGACAAATGGGGCCATTGAGTTTATTGCAATATGTTTCTCAATGGTCTCAGGGGTTATTTCCTCAAAAGGCTCTGACTTGAGTATTCCTGCATTATTGAATAGAACATCAATTCCACCGTATTTCAGGACAACCTCTTCCACCATCTTCTCTATGGCTTTCCTGTCTGAAATATCCACAATCTTGCCAACGGATGCGACTCCATATTTCCCGTTGATTTCCTCAGAAATTTTGATGACATCTTTGTTTATATCCACAGCTATAACATTTCCCCCATTCTCAGAAATTTTAAGAAATGTTTCATAGCCTATTCCACTGGCTGCCCCGGTCACAATGCACACATTCCCTTCCAGTGGTTTGGGCCTGAACTTCTTCAGCTTTGCCTCTTCCAGGGGCCAGTATTCCATTTCATACGCTTCCTTCCTTGAAATGAACTCCTGTTTTCCAAGCTTTCCTGCAACAGAGTTAACCCTCATGGAATGCACAGCCTGATCCATTATGATTTTGCATTCCTTAAGCGTTCTTGCAGCAGTTATGATTCCATACCCTCTCACAATTATGACTGACGGATACGGATCGTGCATTGGATAAACGTTCACATATTCCGAGTGTTCCTTCCTGTATTCTGTTGCAAATTCATATATTCTGTCCAGAACATTGTTTTTATTGTCAACATATAGAAAATCATACTTGGTTCTTATGAGCATATCCGGAGTCGCAGGGCCACTTTTCTGGTACATTTGAGCCTGTGATGATTGTGCAATTTCAAGAGGCTCACCATCTTTCTTCACAAGAAGGACTTTTTTAAATCCTGCAGAGAGCTTCCCCCTTATTTCTGGCAGGATTGAATCCACATCGATAGGTTCTAAGAATTTTTTATCATATATTCTATCCCCACACTGGTTTTTCACATATTCTCTTGCCTTTCCAACAAGTTCCATGTGCTTTTCATAACTCTCTGTTGCTGTTTCTCCGAATGTGAAGAGGCCATGTTTTTCAAGCACAATCCCTTTTATATCAGGTGTCAATTTTGAAATTGTGCTGAGCATCTGTCTTGCAAGAATGAATCCCGGGGGAATATAAGGAATAACAAGGACATGCCCAAGTATGCTGGAAATATTATCCTCAGACATGCCTGAATTTGTAAGCATCAGAATATGATCTGAATGTGTGTGATCTACAAATGTGAAAGGTATGAAAGCATGAAGGAAACTTTCAACAGAAGGTGTTGGTTCAGAAGGATCAACCATGCTTTTCCTCAGGTAATCCATCATCTCGATATCTGTCATTTTTTCAATTTTTTCTGCAGGGAGAAGATCATCCATACGCAAACCAGTAAAACCTGACACATCGATCGTTGCCATATCCGAGCCACTACCCTTGACTCTCAGTACTTTTATTTCTCTTCCAGCGTGATCTATCTCAACAGTCTTAAGACTCGCATTCCCACCACCGTGAAGGACAAGTTCCGGATCTTTACCAAGCATTCTCGCGGTTCTCACTCTTTCATCTATCTGCATTTTTTACACCACCAATTAGATTAATGACAGGTTTCCCAGGAAGGGGCGTCTTTCTGTCACCAATTCGATCATATACTCTCCATTCCAGAGGCATTCCAAGGGATGTTTCTATCAATTTAGCCATTCTCTCCATGGCATATTTTTCATCAATTTCCAGATCTATTTTTCCTCTTGATTTCATAACCATGGATATGAGTTTTTTATCTCCAACATTGAAATCTTTACGAAGGATCTTTTCAACATCTGCTCTCTCAGACTCTCCGCATATTATAACTTCAATACTATTTGGTATTATGCCTGTAACCTTCCTGATTTCTCTGACATCAGAAATTATGTTTTTAACGTATTTAAGAGAGGAAACAATCTTCTCATCTTCTTGCATGACCTCAAATTTATTCATTTCATAATTGCTGACAAAACCATTCTTTCCCATTTTTTTCCATATCTCTTCACAGAAATGGGGCATAACACAGGAAAGGGCGGGGATCCAGTTCTCAAGAATTGATGAAACTGCGATTTCAGGAACACCTCCCATATTTCTCAGGTCTGCAAGGTCATTGATTATTTCATAAATTATTTCAATATATGCATTCCTTATGGAATATCTTTCCATTTCTGAATTGAAATTTCTTAAGTGAATCCTGAATCTTGAAGCAAATATTGAGTAATGGATACCTGATGGTTTTTCCGCATTATTGGCAGCATTCATAATAAGTTCCTTCAGTTCCTCATATTTCTTTGATATTATTTCCACATCTTTCTGGTTCCAGTCCAGTGTAGACCATGGATCAGAATTCACTGCTACATAAAGCCTGAAAAGATCTGCCCCATGTGTGTTCACTATGTCGAGAAGAGATACGGCGTTTCCTTTGCTTTTTGAAATCTTTGCACCATTTGAGATAACAGTTCCTGCAATGGTTATGCCCTTTGGCCAGTATTTTTTGCGGAATATTGCAGTGTGATTCATCAGGTAGAATATCAAATGGTTCGACAGGTGTGGCTGAGCAGTAATTCGTTCATCCACACCGTACCAGTATGAGAATTCTTTTTTTGCAGATTCAACATAGTCTGGATATACAATGCCATTTGCACGATCCTGCAGGAATATGTAGTTAAATTCGTCATCGGAGAGTTCCCTATTACCAATGATGTGGGATATAGTATAGAAGGCAGGATAGATAGTGGAATCTGACAGAGATTCAATCACCCAAGATGGATCCATCGGAAGAGGTGTGCCAAGCCCTCTCTTTCTTGCGCATGCCCTGACTGAAATCCAGTCTACGATATCAAGCATATTCTTTCTGTAGAAATCAGGAGTGAATCTCATAGAATTAACAGCTTCCCTTGTTGCAGCCTTCCATTCTGGTTCCAGATAATCAATAAACCACTGATTGTCAAAAACCGCAACATGTACTGGTGATCCGTTTCTCGTTTTTGCCTTCCTTGATGTTTCATGAAACAGGAATGCATTTTTTTCTTCAATAAGCATGTTCTTGATTTTCTCTCTTGCATCACTGACCTTCATTCCTCCAATGAGCGGAATATGCTCAAGCATGTATCCACTGTAAAATTCTTCCTTGTAAAGCTCAGAATTTGCTACTTCAACATCACCATGTTTCTTCAGGGCATCATCAGCTTTGGAAAGTTTTCCATCCACATTGATAAGGTAAATCGGAACAAGATCGTGTCCAAAAATCTTTCCAAATTGAAGGTCTCTGACAGAATGACCGGGAACAGAAAAAACAATACCAGATGCCTGATCCGGATCTATATGCTCATTAGCGTAAGCATGTATCTTCTTTCCGGTAATTGGAATCGTGTATTCTCCTGATAGGATCTCTTTTGCACTACATTTGCCTGTGACAATCATTTCTGGGTGTTGCAGTTTTATCTTTCCTGCAGCCTTTTCAGACATGGCAATTTTTTTACCTTCGAAATCCACAAAAACATATTCAGTTGCCTCATTTACCCATAGATTCGTGATTCCAAAGACAGTTTCTGGTCTCAGGCTGGAAGCTGCAAGAGAAAACTTCTCACCTTTAAATAAAACAGACACAAAGTCTTCAATCGAAACCTTATTTGTATCTCCATCATCTATATCATCTTCCCCAACAGGGTTTCCATCGTCAGGAGAAAAGAGTACTGTATGTCTGCCTCTTTTTATCTTTCCCTGAGAATCCAAAAGCCTGAATTGCCATTCTACCATTCTTTTATATGGTAAGTCAGTTGATCTGAAACTTCTTCTCCAGTCAACTGAAAGACCCATCCTTGTGAAATCTTCCTTTATCTTGTCAGCAAAATAAGATGCCACTTTGTCAGGTTCCACAAAGGTTTCAAGAATTTTGTTGACATTGTTCTTCTCCTCATATGCAGAAATATAATTCCTGTAAAGGTCCAGTGTTTTTCTTTCCCCTTTTCTGATCTTGTCTGAAATTGCCCCTATGGGTGTTCCACTCTCATGGAATCCTATGGGGAAGAGCACATTATAACCTCTCAACCTCTTGTATCTTGCAATTATATCTGCAATTGCAAAAGTTCTACCATGACCAACATGCAGGGGACCACTAGTGTATGGCCATGGGACGGTTATGAAAAATTTCTCTCTCTCATCTGGATTTGCCTGAAACACTCTGTTTTTACTCCAGGAATCCTGCAACTTCTTTTCGTTGGTCATTTTTACCTTTATATTATGAGTACTGCTGCTGCAATGGTTGTTGTCCATTCTCCATCCTTAAGCACCACTGCAGTGGAGCAAATATTTCTGGTCTGGAGTATTCTATCTTTTAGAGTATATTCTTCTTTGTCCTTATCCCAGAACAGCATGTCCTGTTCTCCGGTTGTGCTGGCAAGCATCTCAGCGGCAAGTTGTTCAGCAAAAAAGCCTGCTTTCTTCTCGGTTTCGCCAAAGCTGTGATGTTCGCTCAGATATCCCCATCTACTTCTGTCAGTCGGGATGGCATATCCAATGGCTGAGGATACCATTCTGTTCAGTTCATTAGTTGCATTCCTTGCCAGAACTGTAAACAGAATCTGTCCTGGAACCAACACCTTAAGCCCCTCTTCTCTTGAAATTGCCTGTGCACCTGGAGGAAAGATAGAACTGACAGAAACGATGTTGAACTGTGCTATTCCAGCATCTCTCAGTGCTTCCTCAAACGAACCTAACATGGTATCATCTCTTCCTACACCCCTGGTAAAGAAGATCTTTGATGGGACGAGATTTGTCATTAAAGGTGTAATTTAAATTGAAATAAAACTGTTCCCCTTAGACACATATTTTAATTATATGGAGTCAAAACCGCCTTAGACTTTGATCCCATATATTGCCGCCATAGGAAGAAGAATAAATTATATATAATAAAGCATTAAAAATTTATGAAAATATTGAATAAATTGCTTGGGGCAACCGCAGTGTTCATAGTCATCATGTTTTAGGGATGTCCATGCAGAGTTCAGTTGCTACAAATACTCACCACATCAATACAATATCCATGTCAGAGAAAAGATCATATGGAACATATTTTATCCAGAATCCTTCCAATACATCAGATAATTTATCAAACCTTTTCATCTCATGGCTCATGAATATTGAACATTCAAATCCTTTGAATGGAGAACCAAAATTCCTCTGGATATTCTACAGCATTAACTTCATATATCCATGGATCACAGTGGTCGGAACATTTGCATCCACATTCACATGGAACGGTTATACCAACACGGGCACAGTATCAATTCTTCCATACATTCCAGTTGCGAGCAATAACCCTGCATGGGTCATAGTTGCAAGTGCACTTTCAGGAGAAACACATGACTTATCTGGCAAAATTGGATGGAATTCGTGGGGAACGGTTTCCTGAGGTAGTAATATGTGGTCTCAACAATTTCCTAATATATTTTTTATATTTTACCCTTTAACTTTTATTTCTATTAGTTGTATATTCATTCGTAGGAATAGGGAAACCAAAAATTATCTTGTGAATAAACCATTGAATTTTCATAAAATGTCCATCTTCAGATGCAATATTTCATACGCAATTTCAATTTTTTCCATTATACTTTATTCGACAATATTAATTTTAAATTTTTTGGTATATCTATCTATTTTAACACATAATGTGCATACATTGATGCTCTATTTCTATTCACTTTTATTTATAGTTTTTTATAGTATTATTCAGTACGTTTTGATTCCAAAAATCCCAAGTGAAATAATTACTGAACGTCAGCAGATCTGAACAATATGGGAAGATATACACCCGATATCTCCTCAGAGAATACTACCGGGAGAACGGTAAGGTGAAACAGAGAACCATTTCGAACCTTTCACACTGTTCTCCTGAAGAGATACAGGCAATAAAACTTGCACTGAATTACAAGGGAAATATCTCTGATGTTCTCGAGAGAGGCACTGATATACATTCATCATGCTCGTGGACAGAGGCAAAGAGGCATTGATTTCAGGAATCCCAAGGAGAGACCGTTCTCGGAAGAGATGATGGATTCTGCTTATGAAACAAGGAAAAATGAGACTATAGTCCGAAATTGAAGGGAATGATACCCGTCTATTGCAGCCATAGATCGCACGGAAAAATATTTTAGTGGTAACGCATAGAGGTCATATGAAGGCACTGTTTATTGGTGGAAGCGGGTATATAGGAAAAAATTTGATGAAACTCATGAATCATGAGGAAACTGCATATTATTCCAGACACAAGATTGAAGGCAAAGAATATGATGGTTTCAATTGGATTCAGGGGGACGTTTCTGAAAAGGACAAACTTATACCTCTGATACAATCATATGATGTTATCTATTATCTTGCCAACACATATTCGACCGACGAAAAAGAATCCTTTGCTGCAAACGTTCAGGGAATAAAAGATGTGGCAACTGAAGTGAAAAGAATAGACAAGAATCAGAGGCTCATATATTTTTCATCTATAAATGTGCACTACGGACAGAATGAATATTTCAGGACAAGGAGGACGGGAGAGGATAATGCAGCATTGGTCAAGAATCACCTGAATGTGAGACTTTCCTTTGTATTTGGAGGAGACGGAGACTATCTGTCATCTACAATTGCTTCCCTTCTAAAGAAAGGGCTTGACAGATTTGAAAAGGGGGGAAGGATATGCCCTACACACATACAGGACCTTGCTGAAACGATTAAAAAGAGTGAAGGAATATTTGGTTCTATATATACGAACTCCACTTCACAGCTGACTTTTGTCGATTGCATCAATATTTATGCAAAGCATTTTGGATTGCCTGAAGTGAAGGAAATGAGTGGTTTTCTTGCAAGAAACACTGGATCTAAACTCATAGAAGAGGGGAAAATAGACAAAATAACCTATGACAGGGTTATGGCTGACTATTACCGGGAATCAAGCTCTCTAATAAGATTCGTAAAAGAAGAGAAAAAATACGAGGATTACGTGGCACAATTGCTTAAAGCATGAGGTGCCCAATGGCCTCTCTGTATGTGAAAACAGCAAGTTTTTGAAAATATTTCAGACTGTAACCTGTAATATGCATCCCGAAAACTTCAGTCTTTGACATGGCAACAAGGGATGCATGGGCAAGGAACAGTTGAGTGCTGGCTGCAAGCAGATGTGAAGATCTTATATCTCCTGCAGACATTTTCTCTTTCAGGTCAAGCCAGACATCATCTGCATGATTGAGTTTTTTCCTGTGCTCATCAGAAAGAACAATGTCAACGTCATTAACATTTGCGTATAATTTGTCCACCATGTCCAGAATTTCACGGATTGGAGTTATCCTCACTCCTGTAGACGCAGCAAGCCCAATGGATGCAAAAGCAAGCCTCACATGGCTCTCAAATTTAAAATATTCAGAATCAGCACTTATTTCCTCATCAATAAGTTCACAATATCTCATAGTAAAGTTCTCATTTTTCTGATCTTCTGTGGAATTATCCATGGTTAACAATGTTTTATCAGTTAAAACATTTTTTGTATAAAAACTGGAAAATGTGATGTCTCTGGAAATAGCCCTGGGCAGATTCGAACTGCCGTCGACGGGTCCAGAGCCCGTAATGCTTGGCCACTACACCACAGGGCTTCCGTTCCTGATTTTATACCTATATTAAAACGTTTCAATGCACAGTTCACTCACAATGCCAAATTTAGTGATTATGCAGGCATGGATAATGAGTAAAAAATATTAAACATATGAAAATACAGTATCCATTGGAAAAATACATCGGAAGAAATATTGGTTTTGACGCAGCATTCTTATTTCTGGGAAATGGGATACAGTTGATCTCTGGCACGTTATTTTATGTAATATTATCACATTTTTTCAACGCCTCCATTGTAGGTGAGATAACAATATTTGTTGCAGTTATTACTCTTTCATCCGTCATATTCACATTTGGGCTAAACCTTGCGGTACAGCATTTCATATCTATATCAATGGGAGATAATAATGACAATCCAAGGAGAATTTTCCTCAGGGAAATTATGCCCCTTGCTATGATGCTTGCATTTGCATCTTTCATTTCCATTTACCTTCTGTCATCTGATATTTCCCAGATATTCTTTCACAGTTCCAGTTACACCGGATTAATCAGGCTTGCATCCTACATTTCCCCATTTTCAATCATTTTTTCAATATTGGGTGGTTCTCTCCTGGGTGTTGGTAGATACAGGCTCTCAGCATTGCTCAATATTATTGTTTTTTCAATTTATTACATGGGTGCATCAGTAATTTCCATAAGATATCATGATATCACACTTTCACTTTATGTCTGGCTTGTATCAATGTTCATAGGTACAATTGCAGGTTCTATTCTTGTTTTATACAGCATGAAACATATGAATGGTGTCCCTTCAGTAAAAGTAGGAAAAAACCAGATTGTAAAATATTCCACGCCACTGCTGGTGTCACAAATAATCTCCACTGGTGCAGCCTATGCGGACAGACTCATAGTCACAGGATTAACCTCAGTTGCACTGCTGGGTGTATACACCTATGCCCTTCTTTTCTCCACAGCAGTTATGTTTATTGTGGGGCCTTTCAACAATATCCTGCTTACAAAACTTTCATACTATAAGGGAACAAGGGACATGCAAAGTTTCAGGTACGGGATGTCCACGTCCATAGATCTTCTGAACGGATTGATCTTTCCAATATCCTTCGGTCTGGCATCGATCACACCGCTTGCCCTGTATGTCTTCATTGGACCCGGTTATGTTGGTGGCCAGTATGCAATGGAAATAATCCTACTCATCATCCCATTTTTTCTCACATCAAATATATATGCACAGGGCCTGAACTCCCTGAAGAAGACCAAGGTATTTCTTATTTCAAGCTCCAGTTCACTGATTGCGAATTTCGTCATTTCAGTAATCACAATACCTTATATTGGAATTGAAGGTGCAGCTATTGGATATTCATCAACATATATTGTTTCATTTATCATCAACAGCCTGATGTTCAGGAGAGAGGTAAAGGGAGTTATGAATCTTACCCCCCTTATGAAAATAACATTCTCTTCCCTTATCATGTTTGTAGTTATCCAGGTCTTTTACTACACCATAGGGATTAATATGACACCTTCATATGCCATTCTTATTGAAATACTGATGGGAGCCTTTATTTATAAAACAATGGAATTTATCACAAAACCATTTTCGAATGAAACATGGAATTTTATCTACAACACATTTCCGCATAGAAGACTGTACACAATTATGCTCAGGATAATACTATAAATTTCAATCAGGTTTTTCCATGTCAAATCTTAAGCAAACTCTCCGACAATAAGATAATTTTTCTTCATTCAAAAATAATAAATAAACACTGTGTATTAGGTGTTAGATGAGTCCACTTCTTCGTCTTTTCAGGCCAGTGAACGCAGTGATGGCCATAATTGGAACCGTAATTTCGTCAGTTGTTTCAATAGGAAGCGGAATTATATATCATCTGATCACTGTTGCAATAGCTTCTTCAGTTGTTTTCATGGTACTCTCGGGGGGAAACATAATGAATGACGTTCTGGACGCAGAAATTGACAGTATAAATCATCCTGAAAGGCCAATTCCATCTGGCATGGTCACTAAGAGAAGTGCCACATACCTGTACCTAACACTCTACGCGGTGGCCCTCATCATATCACTTTCTTTCCTACCATTGATTTCATTTCCGGTGGTATTTGCTGCGGAAATCCTTTTGATATTATACGAGTATAAAGGAAAGAAAATGGGACTTCCGGGAAATATGATGATCAGCGCCCTCATAGGCGCAATATTTTTGTACGGGGGAATAGTATTCTATAATCCGGAGAGGCTTTTCCTTATGTTCCTTCTCGCATTTCTTTCAAACGTTTCCAGGGAACTTATAAAGGATGTTCAGGATATGGAAGGAGATGTTGACAGGAAGACATTTCCAAAGGTGCACGGAAAGAAAGCAGCACTTGATCTTTCTTCAGTGTTCATAATAATGACCATATGCATTTCTGTTTTTCCTTATATTTTAGGGATTCTGAGCATATATTATCTGATAGCAGTGTTCATATGTGACATATCGTTTATTTTAACTATGATAATGCAGTACAGTGATTATAAGAAAGGTCAGAACATGTCAAAATTGTCAATGATGCTTGGATTGCTATCTTTCACGGTTGGTGGTGTGTTTTGAAGGTTTACGAGAGTATAGTTAAGAAACTCGAATTTGGGAAAATACACATGACATTGATAGACCCAGCCACTTCTGGTTCAGATGGAAGCGCTTTCATTGCTGAACAGGCTGAAAAAGCTGGGACAGATTACATTCTCATAGGTGGAAGCACCCATCTCTCTTCCAAAGAAATGGATGAAGCAACACAGAAAATAAAGTCCAGATGTAAGGTACCTGTTATTATTTTTCCCGGGTCATCAAGTATGTTCACTATTCATGCTGATGCAATATTTTTCATGTCACTCCTTAATTCTGCGGACAGGGAATTCATAATTGATCACCAGAAAAAAGCTTCAATCACAGTGAAGAAAAGTAGAATTGAATCAATCCCCATGGCATATCTTGTTTTTGCACCGGGAATGACTGTAGGAAAAGTTGGGAAGGCAATGCTCATTGGCCCTGAGCAGTACACAGATGCAATGGAGTATGCAGTGACTGCAGAATTGTTTGGGATGGGAATGATATATTTAGAAGCTGGTAGCGGTGCAACCTACCCCATAAGCATGGAGATGATAAGGAAGGTAAAGAGCCAGGTAAAAATTCCAATAATTGTTGGTGGAGGAATCAGGTCACCGGAAGCAGCAAAAAATGCTGCAGTGTCGGGTGCCGATATTATAGTAACTGGCACGGTCGCTGAGAAATCTGAGAACGTAACTGCGACATTGAGACCTATAATAGACTCTATTAAGAATGTAAAGTAATTTAATCATAGAAATAATAAGGGGATAATATGGTCAGGATCAGAATAGAGATAAGTTATCTAGAAGGTGTAGAAGATCCGGAAGCTTCCACACTTCACCACAACCTTGGTGTTCTGGGATATGACACTGTAGAAGATACGAGAATTATGAAAATTTATGAGCTCTCTTTTTCAGAGGACACACACACCGCTATGGGAATGGCAAAATCCATAGCAGAAAATCTCCTTATCAATCCGGTAATAAATAAATACGATATTATCGTCATCGGTGAAGAAGAATGAAAAGGGTTCAGTTAGAATCTTTTTATGGCACCGTTAAAATAAGCGATCTTGACCAAACATCCCTTATGAATCTCAGTGATAAGATGGGTCTATCTCTTAACATTGAGGAATTGATACGCCTGAGGCATTATTTTCTTAAAATGGGAAGAGATCCAACAGAAACGGAATTGCAGGCAATGGGGCAGGCATGGAGTGAGCATTGTTGTTACAAATCTTCTAAATTTTACCTGAAAAAATATCTTGGCGGTCTGAAAACAGACTATACTGTACTTGCAATGGAGGACGATGCAGGCATCGTCAGGATTGAAGGAGATACGAATTATGCAGTTAAAATGGAAAGCCACAATCATCCCAGTGCTATTGAACCATATGGTGGTGCTGCTACAGGAGTTGGTGGAATTTTAAGAGATATTTTGTGCATGGGTGCACAGCCTATTGCCGTCATAGATTCCCTTTACCTTGGAGATGGAAAATCTGTAAAAAAAAGTGGCATGCTGAACACGAAATTTCTTGTTAATATGGTGGTAGGCGGCATCAGGGATTATGGAAACAGGGTGGGAATACCAACAGTGGCGGGACATCTCTTTTTCGGAAAGGAATTTGAGGGAGTACCTTTGGTTAATGCGGGATGCATTGGAATAGTCAAGGATAAAGATATACGAAGAAGCAGGGTAGGCGGCAATGGAGAAATTCTCATCCTGGCTGGAGGAAAAACAGGCAGAGATGGAATACATGGCGTTAATTTTGCTTCAAGAACACTGGTATCAGACAATGCTGAAAACAGGAAGGCAGTGCAGCTTGGAAACCCGATTATCAAGGAGCCACTTATACATGCAATTTTGGAGGCAAACAGTGCGGGTCTCATTTCAGGAATGAAGGATCTCGGTGGAGGAGGGCTTTCGAGCGCCGCAGGAGAGATGTGCCTGGCTGGTGAAACCGGAGGGGAAATTCATCTTGAAAAGGTCTTGCTTAAAGAGTCAAACATGTCTCCATGGGAGATATGGGTAAGCGAAAGCCAAGAAAGAATGCTGTTAAGCACGCATGAAGATGATGTTGAGAAGATCAGTGAGATAATGGAAAGATGGGACATCGATCACAGCGTGATCGGAAAATCTGTTCCGGGGAAGAGGATGAAGTTATTCTTTAAAGATAAAATTGTTATGGACCTCCCACTGGAATTCCTTACATCGGGGCCTGTGTATGCAAAGCCATATTTTAAGGGAAAAGAAGAGGCAAAGCACTGGATTCAGCCACCGGATCCTGATGATTTCAATATAGATTTGGAGCAGTTCTTTACAGATTACAACAATTCATCGAAATTCAATGTTGTGAGACAGTATGATTTCACTGTCCGCGGGGATACGGTAATCAAACCAGTAGTTGGTATGCCAAACAGGGAAACACACTCTGATGGTGCAGTAATGCGGGTTTCAGATGACGGATACTATGGAATAGGCATCACATCGGGATGCAACATAAGTGCGATGAATGAAGATCCTTATATTGGAACAATTGCAACCTTATCAAGATCATACACAAATCTACTTTCACTTGGGTGCAATCCGCACAGTGTGGTTGATTCTCTGAACTTTGGAAATCCTGACAAAATGAAAATTATGTCTCAGTTTGTTGAAAGTGTCAAGGCCATTGGTGATTTTTGCAGGAAAACAAAACTTCCTGTGGTTGCGGGAAATGTAAGTTTCTACAATGAACTTGAGGGCAATGATATTCCTCCGACTCCAAACATACTGTTGACTGGTTTAATAAAAGACTATAGGAAAGTCATGACACCTGAGTTCAAGGGTGAAAACAATGCCATACTTGTCGCTGGAAGTTCAAGTGGAAATCTTGCAGGGAGCCTGTATGCAGCAAAGAAAGGCCTTACTGGAGGTTCACTGGATAGAGTTGATTTGAACGAGCTTTTAAATCTAAAGGAACGTTTATTGAGATGCAATGAAGAGTCTCTTCTTGAATCTGCACATGATATTTCGGCAGGAGGACTTGCAATTGCAATTCTAGAGATGTCATTCGGTTCAGGGACAGGTTTCAAAATTGATCTTTCTGGGTATTCCGATGAAAGATTTTTGAACAAAATGTATTCCGAATCCGGAAACAGGATCATAATGGAAGTAAGGGAAGAGAATGTAGAAAAGGTCCTGGAGATATTTGGAGAAATGGAAATTTCAAGAATCGGTTTTACCGTGGGTGAAAGGGCAGAAATATGGAATGATGCCCAGAAACTAATCGATCTTGAAATATCAAATTTAAGAAACATATGGGAACATGGTCTTGACGGGTTGATTTAGATGGAAGATTTATTTAAACACACAGAATATATACAGAGTCACAACATTACGCTGTTCTGCACATACAGGCTGAATTTTGACGCATCAAGGAATTGCGGAGCAATCACTATTTATAATGGCAGAGAAATCAATGAGGAGTCCTTTGAACTGTTCATGGAATATCTGGAATGCAATCTGACAGAGGAGCAGATAATGGGCAGGATAGGAAAATTGAAGGAAGAAATAAGTTCAGGGAAACTTGATGTTTCAATCTGACCCATAAAATGTTTTAGATATCAAATTTTATTTCTAAGCTGTCCCCATCCTTGAGGTTCAGTTTTTCTCTCAAATACACATGTGAGATTATTTCCATTACATCCCTGTAAATGGATCTATACGGGAAAATCAAAGCACATTCCACTCCATCAATTGCGCATTTGAATGCCTTGACAGCACCATACGTCCTGTCATCAGAACTGAACCCTTCTATGAGGATTCCCTTCATTGCCCTGATATGTCTTAGTGCTTTTTCATCATTGTTTTCTACCTTGACATTGAGCGTTCCTGGATAAGGAATCATGTTCAATTTTTCATTGAACTGAATAAGGTAAGGTTTCTTTGCAACATAGTACCTCCCTTCACCAAGTCCACTCTGGACAGTTCCCCAAACGGATGTGTTTTTCCCTGTTCCAAGAATCTGGGAAAGTTCTGCAAATTCTCCATACAGAATATCAAGGCCAGACTCAGTGATGGAAATATTCTGGTGCCTTCCTGAAATTGTTCTATCAATAATTCCTTTATTTTCCATTTCAAGAATAAGCCTCGAGGCATTTTGCTGGCTCATTCCAGTCAGTAAAGCGAGTTCACTGGATGTAATTCTCAGGTTTTTTTCATCACCCTTTTTCTGGGCTATCACCTTCAGGATATGATAATATTTGTCATTGAATTTCTCTATCTTCTCCATGTCAACTTTCTCCCATCTTCAAGGTTCAGCACAGCTATTCCTTTTTTCATTGCCCTGTCGCACAGTATTCTGTCATTGCTGATAAGTATCAGGTTGTTTTTAGTGCATGCATCAAGGATGCAGTCGTCACCCATTCCCTCACCACCAACAACTCCTATTCCAGAATAAACATTCATTGCAATCTTTGCCGATAAATTCTTTCCTGAGAGTTTTGCGAGTTCTTCCATTACACATTTGGAGGTTACAAGATTAAACCCCATAGATTTCACCTCGTCTATGAGTTCTATCTTCTGCATGACAGAATACATTAGGATGTTTGTATCAGCCAGGGCTATTTTACTTGACAACCTGGGCAATTGCTGTACCTTCTCTTATCTTCCTGACCTCTACCAGAACTGTCTGGCCTTTCTTGGTACCGGGAACAATTATGGTATATCCAAAGAGTTTGCTCCTTCCTTCACCAGATTTCCCAATTTCATTAATAGTGACGGTGTATTTTTTGCCCTCCTCTATCTGATCCCTGTTTATTGTAAGCTCCCTTGAAGGGCTGATGGGGTGTTGGGCTCCACATGCTTTGCATCTGATCACATTCACCCTTCCCTCCTTCACAATTTCTGTATCGGGCGAGTTGCATTCATAGCACCTGACGTATACATTCAGGTACTGCTCAAGTTTTGTAATGAACTCCTCCTCCGTGACTTTCCTGTTGATTATGAGTCTTCTCCCCTCAACGTTGACACCGATACCAAACTCTTTCATGAAGAATTTGGCAACATCTCTTTCATTCCTGTTTATAATGTCAAGAATGTCCATGAAATTCCTCACAATGGTCTGTTTTCCCTCTTCCATGAGAATGGGTTTGGGAATTTTGAGTCTCTCCTGACTCACTGTGGATGCGGAAAGAATGTCTGAAGCATCATTAAGCAATTTTTCATAACTGTCAAAACTCATGATGGTGTATTATTAATTAGTTTATTATGATTTTTCCCGCAGTTGTCTAAATAGTTTTATGAGTTAGTTTTGAATACAGAGAAGAACGAAATGAGTTTCAAGCCCGTCAATAATAATAACACCATACGGAGCATATGGAAGGAAGTTCTGGAGTATTGGGAATCTGAAGATATATTTCAGAAGATCATTGAATCAAGGAAAAACTCAAAAAAATTTATTTTTCTCGAAGGGCCCCCAACAGCCAACGGCAGGCCACATGTGGGGCATGCCCTCACCAGGGCAATGAAGGACACGGCTTTAAGATACAAAACAATGAAGGGATACAATATAGAGAGAAGGGATGCGGGATGGGATTGCCATGGCCTTCCTGTGGAACTTGAGGCTGAAAAACATTTTGGATTCAAGTCAAAGGATGAAATAGAAAAATTTGGCGTTGAGAAGTTCAATAAATACTGCAGAGAGAGCGTTTTCAGGTACATAGATGACTGGAATCAGGTTGATAGAAATATAGGATATTGGATAAACAGGGACTCCGCTTATGTCACACTAAGGGATGATTATATAGAAAGTGAATGGTGGGCCTTGAAAACGTTATTTGAAAGGAAGGATATGTACAAGGATTTCAGGATATCTCCATATTGCCCCAGATGCGAAACAACACTCAGCTCGCACGAACTTGCCCAGGGATATAAAAATGTGAAAGACACATCTATATACGTAAAGTTCAAACTAAATGATGAGGATAGATATGCACTTGCATGGACCACAACGCCATGGACAATCCCTTCAAATCTACTTCTTGCAGTGAATAGCAGGATTGAGTATTCCGATGTGGAATACAAAGGGTCCGTGTATATAGTTGCAAGCAATCTTGCTAAAACTATATTCCCTGGTCAATACAGAATACTAAAGACATATTTGGGTAAGGAACTTCTTGGAAAGAAGTATGTAAGGCCAATAGAGTTTCTCGATGCAGTTGATAATGCTTGCATGATTGTTGATGGAAACCATGTAACACTGGATGAGGGGACTGGTATAGTACATACTGCTCCAGCTTTTGGTTCCGATGATTTCGATCTTGGCAAGAAACATGGCACTGGACTTCTCAACCCGGTAGATGTCCATGGGAGGTTCAATGACGCAAAACTCCCATGGAATGGGCTGTTCGTGAAGGACGCGGATATCTCTATAGTGAAATACCTCAAGGAGAAGGGGCTTGTCCTGAAAAGTGAAAAATACGAACATTCTTATCCATTCTGCTATAGGTGTGATACTCCTCTTCTGTACTATCCAATAGATGCATGGTTCATCCGGGTTTCTGCCTATTCAAAAGATATGGTGGAATATAATTCGAGAATCAACTGGGTCCCGAATCATCTCAAGAACGGAAGATTTGGAAATTTCATAGAGGATGCGAAGGACTGGAATCTTTCGAGAAACAGGTACTGGGGAACACCATTACCCGTATGGACTTGCGAAAATGGGCACAACAAAGCTATAGGTTCAAAAAAAGAACTTCTGGAAAACGGGGCCACTGAACTTCCACAGGAATTGCACAGGCCCTATGTTGATAATATATTCTTAAAATGTGGCATTTGTGGTGGCGTAATGAAAAGAGAACCTTTTGTCATAGACACATGGTTTGATTCAGGCAGTGCAACATATGCCGCCCTTCATTATCCACATGAAAGAACTGAACTCCCTGAACTTCCCATATCCTACATAGCAGAGGCCATAGATCAGACAAGAGGATGGTTCTACACACTTCATGCAATATCAACTATGCTTTTCAGGACAAATGCCTTTGAAAACGTTCTATGTGCAGAATTCATACTGGATGAAACAGGAAAGAAGATGAGCAAGAGCAAGGGAAATGGCATTCTTGCAATGGAATTACTTGATAGGTTTGGAGCAGATTCTTCAAGGCTGTTCTTCTATTCGACTGCAGTATGGAAACCAAAGCCTCTTGTGGAAAAGATTGTCAGGGAAAACGAGACAAAAATACTTGGGACACTTCTCAATCTTTACAATTTCTTTGCTTCAAATGCAACTTTGGATGATTATGTGCATAAGGACATATTGCCAAGTGACAACCTTCTTGACAGATGGCTTCTCTCAAGAATAAACACAACTATATCGAATACAGCAAAAGCAATGGATTCATACGAATTTCATGATGCTCAGAGACACATAGCAAACCTGATTGAGGAAACATCCAACTCATATCTGAGGCTTTCAAGAAGGAGATTCTGGGACTCATCAACTTCACAGGCAAACAAGTTTCCATCTTACAGTGTCCTGTTTACTGCCATTGAAACCATATGCCTTCTTCTTGCACCCATAGCACCTTTCACTACGGAATACATATACAGAAACCTGCATGAAAATTCCTTAAGCGTTCATGCTGCAACATATCCTGAACCGGATTCCAGGATGATTAACCCTGATCTGGAAAATTCCATGGAATCAGCACTCACAGTGCTTGAACTTACCCGTAGGGCCCGGCAGTCAGCCGGAATAAAAGGGAGGCAACCGGTTAAAAGTATTCTGATATATGCTGAAAAAATAACACAAGACGGTATAGATTCAATATCAGAAGAACTCAATGCAAAGACTATCTCAGTCATAGGGGCAAAAGAAAGGCCTTCAAAATCTGTTGCCAGGGTTAATATGCCTGTAGTTGCGCCACTGCTAAAGGCAAACCTTAATTCATTTCTCAATCTAGTTGAAAATGCTAATCGTGATGGAACTTCAGACACGATCCTGAAAGATCATGCAGAGTTTATGGGCATAGCACTACCGGAAAATTCAATCATTTTCACTGAAGTTCCCGATCCAGAATATACAATGGAAAGTGATTCAGGAATAGAAGTATATCTCAACAGGGAAATAGACAATGAACTGGAGCAAGAGGGTATGAGCAGGGAAATAATAAGGCGTATACAGATAATGAGGAAGGAACTGAATCTGGAATATGACAGAAAAATCAAAGTATGCATAGAAGGGGATGAACTCACTGAGGCTGTTCTGAAGGGTTTTGGAGAAAGGATAAAAGAAGAAACTCTTACTGAAGACTTGATAAATCCTATGAAAAGAGCCTATAATGCTGAGAAGGAATGGGACATTGATGGAAGGAATGTTAAAATTTCAATACTCCTTTGAAAAATTGTCCCACCCTTTTTTATCTATTTTACTCCACATTTCCCCATCAAAAATCATGTTTTCACCATCCCATGTTGTGCCAATATAGCTCACCTGTATTCCAAGTTCATTTATTTGTTTAGAAAAATCCCCAAAATTTTCGTTTTCAATTGTGAAAAGGAGTTCATAATCTCCTCCAATATTGCATCCGATTTCCAGGGCTGAAATTCCATATCTCTCAGAAGCCTTGAATACAGAAGGATGAAGTGGGAGTTCGCTCTGGACAATTCTGAATCCTATTCCATAGTCATCCTTCATTTGTGATATGGAGCCAAACAGGCCATCAGAAATATCCATCATGAATCTTGCCCCATGTTTGCTAAGTTCTATAGCTTCATGGATTCTTGGCTCTATCCGAACTATTTCAGTGGAATTTTTAAGGTCTACACCGTGTTTATAATTCAGAAATGCTGCACCAACTCTTCCGATGGAGTTTGTAACGCACACAATCTGATCCTTTCCTATATCTGATCTTTTTCTGATTCTGTCCTTGATCTGTTCACCCATGCAAAAACCGGTGAATACATTATCATCTCCTGATTTTGTGTCTCCCCCTATATATTGCACCTTAAATTTATCAAGAGCAGATCGCATACCCTTCGCAAATTCAGAGATGTATTCTTCACTCATATCGTCCCTGATCACAAATGATGCCATAAATACTTCAGGTTCTGCTGCCATGGCGGCTATATCACTGAGGTTTATGTTCACAAAAAATACTCCTGCATCAAATGCACTGACTCCCTCAGGAATATGTGTCCTGAGAGTTATGGAATCTGTAGTGAGGAGTTTATGTCTATTTTTTCCAGGAATTATGGAGCAATCATCTTTAGGTGCATAAATTCCTGCATTTTCAAATATTTTATTTATGATTTCCCTTTCTCCCTTATTCCTGGCATTCATCAGAACTGCACCGTGCCGCTCTTCATCTTCCTTATTCTGGAATCCATATCTATGGGCTCCATGAGTCCACTTTCAACTTCCATGTATTTCCTGTAGACAGTAAGATCTGCATTATTGTAATATGTCCTGAGTGCATCAAAGTTCTGCTCAAGAGAAGCATCAAATATGAGTTTCAGAAGTTCCGGATCTTTTGAGTTGTTGTGTGCCCCTCTTTCGGAATTTCCTCCTGTAGGATAAGAAAGAACTTCCACAGGCAATTTCTCACATTCCAGAAGAACTCTAGCAACACTCCAGAGCCATGGGGGCCTGTAGAGGCCTTTCTTCCAGAGGGACTCAACCAATGTGTTCTTCTGGATGTTCATTGGGTTTACTGATACATCTGTTGAGTATGGTGCACAGTCCTGTGCCGATTTTATTGCATCCCTCACAGCTAATTCTTCATTTAAAAATGGTGGTTTGAGGAGGAGATAACTCCTGAGTTCAAGTCCAGAGCTTTTCACTTTTTTTGCAGCATCAACAAACTTTTGAAAATTCGTTCCTTTGTTAATGCTATTCTTGATGATGGCATCATTCGTGCTTTCCACTCCTATGGCAATTCTTGTAGAAATACCGCTACTTTTCAGTGGCATCATGGTATTATCAGTTATGAATTCAGTTCTGGATTCCACCAGAAGTTTTTCAATTTTTCCACCTATTGTCTTAAGGAAATAATGTAAGGCATCATCCGGCACTTCTCTTCTATCAAGGAAACTTCCGGAAGTAAAGACTTTTAGAACTTTCTGGCTTTCAATGAAATCATTCAATTTATCTATCTGGGCTTTGAGGTTTTCAAGCGTCACATTCGTATTCACATCATTGAAGTACCCACACATGGAGCATGATGAAAAATCATACCATGCGCATCCTCTAGTCCTGAATATAACTACTGCAGTTTCCTCTGGTTTTCCACGCAACCTGTCAAGTTCATTCCACATTGAAACTGGCGAATTAATATCGCTCTCTCTTTCTCTTGATGGCATAAGAGATTTTACTTTCATTGCCAGTTGCCTGTTAATCATAATACCCAATTGATTAAGGCATCTTAATTTTTTTTATGATTTTTACTGGAAAAAATTTCCAAAATATGTTGGAGTAAATACTATCTCAAACAAGCATGATAATAAACATACGCAACCTCTTTTATGTTCTTTACATTGACGTATTGTAAACTTTAAAAAGTTGAACTCAATTACTATAAACTTTTTGAGGTGCTTTAATGGAAAATCACACTGTGGAAGATGACATGGACAGGTATTATGACAAGAAGATAGTTACTGCAATTGTTGGCCTCAGAGTTGATATCAGTCAGGTGGAGAGCATTGCCACTCTGGTTCTTCATGAGAACAATGTTGAGGATGTTTTTGTCGTCACAGGAGAATTTGACATTCTGGTTAAAGTGAGATTCCCAACATATGGAGAATTTCAGAAATATCTGCTTAGCAAGTTAAGTAAAATACCCGGAGTCAAGGATTCAAAAACAATGATGGTTATAGGGATCAAGAAGGAGAACAGGAGAATTTTCGTGGAGTGATAAATATGGACAAAAAGCTGTTTGATGAAGTGGTGTATCTGCTGGATGAGATGTCTCAGGACACATCTGTTCCAAAGAATGTTAGAAAGAATGCACAGGATGCAAAATTAAAAATGGACGAGAACAAGACAAGCCTGGACATAAGATGTGCAACTGCGATCACTATTCTGGATGAAAGTTCAAACGACCCCAATGTGCCTTCTCACGGAAGGGCTGAGCTTTATACGGTTATAAGCAAACTTGAAGCACTTGCAAAATCAAAATAAGTTCAGGGTTGGCTGAAATATTTTTTAAAATCAGTTATTATAACTTTATATCTTAAGGTATGAAAGTTTTTAAAGTTATTTTTATAAAAATATATATGTTATAATTATATTAGGTATTGATAAGTATGACAATGACCACTGAAGAAAACAAAATGGCAAAAATTCTTGTCATGTCAAGCATACCAAGAAGCGTTGCATTCACTCTTGTTTATGCAAAAGGCAAGGAAGAAGTGACAAGTGTAGAGATAGAGAGAGAAACCGGTCTTAGACAGCCTGAGGTTTCCATCGCAATGCAGTGGCTTAGAAGAAAGGGGTGGATAAACAAGAGAAACATGAAGAAGGAAGGAAAAGGCAGGCCAGTTCATGGTTACAGGCTTTCAAAGGATTTCGACGAGATACTCGAAGAGATTATTCAGGATCTTGAACAGAAGATTGAGGAGGTCAAAGTAAACATTAAGGATCTAAGACAGTTCAAAACCGACTATGCACTCTCCCAGTGACATCCTTCCCACAGCTAACGCAGGGACTTCCCAATTCAGCGACAGGATCTGCCCTTGCAGGTATTGATTCAATCTCCATGGGTGTAACTTTGGGAGATCCTTTTCCCACATTTATGAGTTCTTTTAACTATAAGCGGAAGAAGTGAAGTGCGGTGGTGGCATCAAGGAATGTGCCACGTTAATCTATATATTTGTTAAAAGCTTCACAGTCTCCAGAAGTGCAACGATTATGAACACTGCACCTAAGAAATAATAGATTGTTTTATCTTTCATTCCAAGAGCTCTTTTGGCAAAATACAATCCAGAAACTAGTGATACGACCCCTATGATCAGTCCACCAACTATATCAACACTGTTGAGTATAAAATAACCGGTGGTACCGCTCAATGCCGAAATAAACATGGATAGTGTAGCTGTTCCAACCATGGTCTTGGCATCCAATGAATATAGAAGCATCATGACTGCTATGAACATTATACCGCCGCTTGTTCCAAGTGTTCCAGTCATAATGCCTATCGGCAAGCTGATAAAAAATCCAAGATAATTTGGATGCGAAATATCACGATGCCTGATGTCTAATCCTTTTTTTCCCCTTTGAAACGATTGCCATGCCATTATGAGTGCAACCACTGTGAATATTACCTCAAGTGGAGTATCGCTTATGAAAATTGCAACGTGCGCACCGATTTGCGCCCCAATTAGTGCACCTCCTCCAAGAATGAGCCCTATCCGCCACTCTATCTTTTTCCCTCTCGTATAAATATACACTACTGAAGCTGTTGTGATCACGTCGATAAACAGGCTCGTGCCCACGGCTATGTGAAAGGAATATCCAAGGAATGTCATGCTTGGAACAACAATTAAAACGCCGCTTGATCCTGTTATTCCCGTAAGAATACCGGTTATTATTCCTATGAATACAAAAATTCCAATGGTTTCTATTATTCCACTCACCTCCTCCCGAATGCCATTAGAATTGAATCAGGTCTTTTCCGCAGCTTCAACATGCTTATTATCCCTATAAGTGGTCCTATGCTCAGCAAGGAGAATGCAAATTTCCAACCGATAATCGGGACTATATAACTGATAAGGTCAATCGATCCAACGGTCAGGAGGAATCCTACAGCCATCTGGAACGTAAGTGCACTTCCAACATATTCATTGGGCGCAAGTTCTGTAACGGCAGTGGAAAACTGTGCAGAATCAGATATGACGGTTATTCCCCATATAAATGCAATCGCGAAGGTAATGGCCGGAATGTCACCATATGTAAACCCTATAATCAATGAGCACAATCCACTTATGAACATTGATCCTGCTGTCTCAGCAGTTCTTCCAACTTTATCGGCAAGATATCCTCCAGCAACAGCACCTATAATCCCTGCAAGTCCTATGGAAACAAATGCAGCAATTGTGGAATATTCAACCAATGTCTGACCGGTGAAATAATTATTCCAGCTGAGATACAAGAAGGTCGGAATCCATGTCCACATAGCGTAAAGTTCCCACATGTGACCAAAATACCCAAAATTATCATACATCAAAGACCTGTTTTTTATAATTTTTGAAATACTTTTCCACGTAAATCTCTGTGTCCGAATACTCATGGGGGGATCATGAAATGTTATGATTGCAATCAGAGCGGCTATGAATGCCAAACCCGAACTTATCATGATGAATATTTCCCATGTTCCTGCAAAGGATAATCCAATCACGAACTCCGGGAGCGCAGATCCTAGTGTTAACCCGCCTATTAAAATTCCCACGGCCAAACCCCTTCCTTTTGGGAACCACGATGATATGAACTGTACTGCGACAGGATATATCCCGGCAAGAAAAATACCTGTGAGGAACCGCAGTATAAATCCAAGTATAACTATGTGTACCTCGAACACAAAAAGTAAATTAAAAATCGATGCCAGAACTGCAGATACTGGAAACATTAAACGTGGATTTATTCGATCCTGTATACCGAAAATTGCACTTAGCATCGCTCCTACCACGAATCCTATCTGAACAGATGCAGTAATCCATGGTACCTGATAAGGTGTAAGATTCATAACAGTAGCAAGTGTACTTGACACTGCTGACGCACTGAACCAAAGGCTCATTGCAAGAACTTCTGCAAGAGTTACCCAGATCAACACTCTTGCCCTTTTCGTGTCATGCATTTTCATCTTAGCTCAGTCTCGATATTGCATTTAATACTTGGCTTGGAAAAAGCCATGATTGAAGGACGCATTGTTCTTTTCCTAAATTAATCATATATCTTTAGAAAAGTAATGTTAACAAATTATTAAACAGGATAGAGCGAATTGCTGTACTTAGTTCAATATGTTAAATCAACTCAAAGTGGATAAAGGGATATCGGAAAGAAGTAATTCTCAAGATTTCGGGTAACAATTACATTCAATCCATTTGAACAATGGAATGAGATTTTCTCTAAGTTCTTTTCCGCTCTCTGTCAGTGAATATCTAACAGAAACCGGCTGTGACTCAATGACGTTTCTCATAATAATACCTGCATTGCTCATCTCCTTAAGTCGCACAGACAGGAGATTTGATCGGGGACAACCAACTGACTTCTTTATATCACTAAAACTCATAGAATTGTTATTTCCAAGAACACCGATGATCATCAAAGAATATTTTTTGCCTAGAATCCTGAGTACCCCTTCAGACTTCGTTATACTAATACCTACACCATCATGCATTATGGTAATATTGTTCTGGCTTGATGTATTAATTTTTCCCATATGACCTTATGATGAATTCTTTCATAAGGTTAAGCAAATCAAGTAAAGTGTTTCAATTAATGATAAATATCTTTTAGATTCCATAGAAAAACATACCCTTGATTGGGTCATGTTAGCTGCCATTCCATTATTATAGTCAATTCTCTCTCTGTCGGCTTTTTAAAGCATCTATAACGAACGCCTGATCACCATCTAGTCTCTTGAGATTGTTTACCTCTTTGATGTTTCTCCAAGTGCTTTTTCCATACCACAAGAAACCCTTCCTTCCATCTGTGAAACTGTGCCACAGATACTTATATATTCTCTCTTATAAGTGTCTAAATAATAAAAGGAAAAGGCCAAAGGAATAATTTCTATCTCAAAATATTTTTTGGGATGATTATAGAAATAAATACATTTTTGACACTTTCAAGCAAGGATCACTCCGGGCATTACCTTTTCGAGAGGAATAGCCGTTGGGAATCCTATAAACATGATTCATGGGTTGTGTCATTTCTCCTTGGAATCAGATACAGATGCCTTGGAATACACGCTTTCCTGGAGTATGGCATGAAGGATGAGATTCATTAATATCTGACTATTATTATATTCCAAAATGTGATTGGTGAGTGTACAAAGAAACCATAAGAAATACTAACATGCATGTATGATTTGATATGTTAGAAACACCGTATTTTCAGTAATTCTGTAAAAAACTAAACCGGATATTGAATGGGCCCGACCGGACTTTATTATAGGTGTAAGCAAGTCCAAGATGGAATGTGTAAAACCAATTGCAAATGATTACAGCAAAACACTCTTATGTCTAAGGTTTCTGGGTTCTATCTTTAAATTCACGAGATATGTGTGGAAGACGGCCATAGATGAAGAATGCCGAAATTATAGTGAATAAAGACAGAATGAACAGAATGAAGAAAGATTCCTGTATGGCTGATGACATGGCCGTGACATCAATTCCATATTTGCCCAGATTTGTAGAAGTCACATGGCTCACCAAATCTAATTCGTTATACCTGAAATAGATGAACGCTGTTAGGATAGAGAGGATAATACTCCCTCCGATATTGCCCATAAATTGTACAATAGAACTTGACGCACCAATATCTAGCGGTTCTGCTGAGTATTGCGCAGAAAGAGTTGTTGCTGCCATTGTAAAGCCAACGCCAAAGCCTATTGGGATCATCCCCTCGACCAGACCAAGGACAGGGAGCGATCCCACAAATATATAAGGTTGTGTACTCGGTGATATTTTCAGAAGGGGGAGAAACCCAAGTGCCATGCAAATTGTTCCTATAACGCAAAAAAACCTGTAGGATAGCTTTGGCAATAAAATCCCTCCAAGTATAGACCCCAATACCATAGGAACGACAAAGCCATAGAGAACATTTCTAAGTGTATTTGCCGTTCCGAAAAGAACCTCTGTTACAAATATAGCGATGAATGTACTCAGGGAAAAAAGAATTCCGCCACGAAAGAAACTAAGAAAACTGTCTGAAACTATCGTTTTATGCCTGAACATTCTGAGAGGTATAACCGGCTCTTCTGCAACATGCATTTCTACTAGCAAGAAAAAGGCCAATAACACCAGTCCTGATGCAAGAAAGACAATAGTTAAGCGGTCTCTCAGAGACCATCCTGAATATGCCATTTCTATTAAGGGGAATGTCAGAAATGAGACCCATGAGGCCAAGAGAATTGAGCCTAAATAATCAAACTTTCCACGCAAATTGGGTTTTAGCGGACTTAGTAAAAACCATACGAGAATGAAAGAAACCATGCCGAACGGAATATTCACATAAAAAACATATCTCCAGCTTGTCGTATCAACGATGAATGCCCCAAGTTCAGGACCAACCACAATTGCAATCCCAATTAAGCTGGTTACAGCACCGGTCAATTTAGCGCGTGTACTTGGGGGTAAAACCACTGCAATCACGGCTAGCCCTACAGGGAGAAATCCACCGCTTCCAAGCCCCTGAACTGCCCTGAACAGAACCAATTCAGATAGATTTTGACTTACTCCGGCCAATGTTGAACCTATGATGAAGAGGGCTAATGTTACCAGTAAGATTATTCTCTTACTGAAGTGATCAGAAAGTTTTCCAAATATAACCATCCCGACAGCAGATGAAGTAATATATGCATCAATCAGGAATGCAAGACCGTTGGGCTGGTGTAACGCACCTAAAATGGCCGGCATTGCAGTTGTTACAATAAGATTATCAAGGGCACCCATCAGCACCCCCGTTACAATACCAACCATTATCAGATAAGGGTGAATCGCTGGCAGCACTCTTTTTCTTGATTTCGTGACATTTATTTCACCAGGGGACAATTATTCATCACCAATTTACTCAATACTACCCAGAACATTTACCAAATTTGCCATAATTCTTAAAAATGCAGTCATATCCTCTTTATTGAGCGTCTTTTCAAGCTTCTCCGTTACTGACTGTTGCAGTTTCTGAAACTTAAGAAGTTTCTCTTTTCCTTTTTCTGATATTGAAATTTCTACTCTCCTTCTATCTTCGCTGCTTCTTAACCGATATATATACTTTAATTTACTCAATCCGTCAAGCAGGTCAGTGATGCTTGGGAGGCTCGTTCCTGAATAGGACGATATCTCCTTTGGGGAAATTCCTTTTCGCACTGATATTACCTGCAACGCCCATGCTTGCGGTAATGTAAGTTGTGCCTTTCTCGCGTTTATCCTCGAAATTTTCGTGAATTTTGATATAAGTGTTCCAAAATCTGTCCAGACTCCCCCAATATTCTCTACTCTGTTGTTTAATATTTTATCTGATCCGTTTCTTGACATATTAGGTAACTTAATAGTTAGGTATCCTAAATATATTTCTATTTATGAAAAAACTTTACTTTTAAAGGGAACTGGAAAACAGAAACTGAACCCCGTTTTCTTCTTGTTTTATTGAAACAACTGGATATTCAGAACCGCATAGTATCAGTTCTGAAGTCCAGTTTCAATCCAATCATTTGAAGTATTTCCACTCCAATTATGGCTGGAAAATCTATATTTTCAAGAATTATGAATTCCGGTTCAGAAACGATAACCCCGTTCAGTTTTAGATTCTCGAATGTAAGGGAACCATGCAATTCTCTTATGGATGACCCAGGAATTGAAACGGGAATTTCACCGTAAGATATAAATCCAAGTTGTTCTGGTCTGATTCCATTGGGCAATTCAGAACCGATGTAGTTTCCTTCAGCCCCAGAATCTATCAAAGCGGAGACTTTAACACTCTTGACTGTGCCCTTTATTTCAACCTGTTCGATGATCAATCCCTTTTGAAAAAGCATCCTTAGGTTGGGTTCTCTCTGAATGCCTCAACTTTTCTGGTAGTATCATTTATTACCAATGAGGCGATTATGCCTGTCTTTTGCTTTTTATCTCCTATTTCTATGTCTCTTGAATAGACAACAATAATATCCCAATAACCCTGATAGAATTTTGCGGATGCAATCCTAGCCGGTCCTTCTACACCCAAATCTTTAAGGTGCTTTTCGACAGTGAG
>JAKAWU010000057.1 GCA_021816965.1 Thermoplasmata archaeon
TTGAGAATGAATCACTTGTATCAACAGCACAGGAAACACTTGTTAAAGAGGGCCTGGAGAAAGCATCTGACATGTTCGAGAGATGGTATCCCTCACTGTACAATTACAAAGCATACAGTGAATCATGTCAGAAGAGATTGAGGACAACAAATGTTCTGGAAAGACTCAACCTGGAATTCAAGAGGAGAACAAAGAAAGTAGGTGCATTTCCATCTGATCAGTCTCTTTTGAGGCTTGATGTGACAATAATGATGGATATAAATGAGGAATGGATCACTGGAAGAAAGTATATGAGCTTGGAGGTAGATTAGGGTTTGTAAGGGGCCTTTTCTAATTTACAGCAAATCATATACACTATCACTTAAAACCTGATCATTAGAAGTATAATGAAGAAACGACATTTTCCAAAGAACATAGTAGATGCAGTTTGGTTCTGATTCATGACAATATTGAAAACCAAAGCATTGTTAAGTGTAAAAGAACACAAACGCGTATCCCTGACCAGTTCATGGAATCAGAACTGGCTAAAAATATTATACAAGAATAAATGAGGAGGACGTTTGATCTATCATCAAAGATCTGTTCAAAGTGCTGAAAAATTAGACATGAAATGGAACCAACAGATCACATATACCACTGCAATGAATACATTCTCACCATTTATCATGATCTGAAACCCGAAATGAACATTAAGAAAAATTCACACTGATCAAATCAGGAATACTAATGAACGTTTGGAATTATCGCCTATGGACAGAAGTACAAATACCGTATTCCTTCTCAAAAAGGAAGGTATAGAGCAGTGCACTGGTTAATATAAGATGCTCCCTATGTTAGCTTAGGGATGATGTCACTGGATGAATACATGACCTACATGTTCTGTAATGTGGAGAAATTACATACAATTTTTAGATATTGTGCGTAAATTTCACAGAACTGAGAGTGATGAGATTTGGCATTTGAACTGCTAAAACGTTCCTTTTTAGGTTCGGTTAATATACTTTACATTAATTTAGGATACTGACTGCGGAGGTTGTCGAGCTAGGCTAAAGGCGATGGATTTAGGGTCCATTCCCGCAGGGGTTCGCCGGTTCGAATCCGGCCCTCCGCATTTTGTATTTCCCTTACACGTTATCAATTATGAAGAATCAACTTGTTATGATTGCAATCGTACTTTTCATGCCTACTAATAATAACAAACGACATAAATTCATAATTTCTCTTGGCTTTGTTACCCACGCTTTTCTTTTGGATAGAATTCCTGCAGCTTGCGGAATTTTAATGAAAATAAGATCGATTTCAATTATCGAGCCGGCTATTCTGGGAAGATTGCGGAAACAGTTTAATTCCAATGACGAAACTATTGAACATCCAAAAGTATCTGTAGAAATTTGAATTCAAAAACTAACCAGAGAAATAATTAAACGAATATTCAATGTCAGGGATTAGAATTTTTCTATGTCATAGCGTAATGTATCTTGTCAAAGATAGAAAAGTTGTTATATTTCCGTCACTGGCCCTGACCAAGGGAAAAACCTGGCAGACCATCAAATAAAAATAAACCTTCAGTCTTGATCGGTGGGAAACCATTTGACACCAATTTTGACAGAAGAGAAATAACATCCTCATTGCTCACTTCTCTATTCGCAGTTTTAGATTGAAAACGACATCTCCAGTGATCCACACAGAAGGTTTCCGGAAGGCCCCCGGGAAATACTTTTGTACCCCTGTTAGTGATCATTATAAGACTGAGTTCAGTGGTTGAAATTGCCTCGAGACTCCTGCCAAGAGTTTCAGGATCTCCTTCCCAATCAAGGAAGATATCTACTCCAACAAGTTGCTTAACTGGTTTCGGTCTGTTTTTAATCCTGATTTCAATGGGTTTTGATTGATCATAATATTTCACAGGCTTCAATTCTGATGGCCTCTGACCAAGTCTCTTGATGACTTCATCTGCAAATTTCTTTGTTCCCACTTTTGCCTTAGATGAATTTGTGCTATATATATCATAGGTGTGAATACCATCTTCAATTGTTTTGAGCCAAGCATTGTGCACTTTTTCGGCAATGTCGCCCTGCCCAATATGAACCAGCATCTGGACAGATGCAAGAATTAATCCGGAAGGATTTGCCATATTCTGCCCTGCTCTCCTTGGTGCGGAACCATGTATTGCTTCAAACATTGCAACATTATCACCTATATTTGCACTTCCCACAAGGCCTACTGAGCCAGAGATCTGGGCAGCAACATCAGAGAGTATATCTCCATACAGATTTGGGAGTACAATTACATCAAATTCCTCCGGTCTGTCAGCCAGTTTTGCAGCACCTATATCAACTATCCAGTGTTCACTCTGCATATCAGGATATTCTTTTGATACTTCATCGAATATCTTGTGGAAAATCCCGTCCGTCATCTTCATTATATTGTCCTTGGTGAAGCATGTTACTTTCTTTCTTCCATATCTTCTTGCATACTCAAATGCATACCTTATGACCCGTTCTGATCCGGGTACGGATATGAGCTTCAGGCACTGCACCATATCAGCAGTCTGTCTGTGTTCTATACCGCCATATAGATCTTCCTCGTTTTCCCTGATTATTACAACATCCATGCCGGGATGTTTTGTGAAAATATATGGGGAGTAGGAAGGGCAATGCCTGATGTTTGCATAGAGCCCAAGAGTCTTCCTCACTGTAACATTCAAACTCTTGAATCCACCTCCCTGTGGAGTCGTTATGGGTGCCTTCAGAAAGACCTTTGTCCTACGCAGCGACTCCCACGCTGAAGGTTCTATACCTGAAGATATTCCTTTTTTATAGATAGATTCACCAATCTGAATTGTCTCTATCCTGATCCTTGCACCTGCAGCTTTCACTATTCGAAGAGTTGCTTCCATAATTTCAGGGCCAATACCATCACCATAGGCCACCGTGATAGGAATTTCTTCGTGCAAAATACTTCTGTGCTCAGAAGAACCTGTGTTTATTTCATCAGTTGGAAAATTATCATTAACCATTTCATTTTTCAGTATATCTCATTACATTTCAATTTATTTAAATTTTAGGAACGTCATCCAAATTTCAGTATTCCACGCAATCGTGACGATAAAACCATGATAATTGAACAACAGGAAAAATGAAATATGTCATTAAGATAGAGAATAAACTGTTTATGTTGAACCTGAACCTTATTGATTCTGAACTGGAACTTGTTCCGGAGAAAATGTGGGATGATTACCAGATACGCAAGATTGCAAAAAACAACGGAAAAAATTACAAAGGAATGCTGCTGGATTCAAATTACATGCACAGTGCCATTGATAGATACTTTCCGGGGATGTCCAACAGGATGGGGAGGCCCGATATTTTTCACATGTTCCTGAATGTCGTTCAGGATTCCATACTCAACAGGAAGGGGCTTCTTTCCGTCAGAATACATACGAAAAATAACATCATAATAAGAATAGACCAGGAAACAAGAGTTCCCAAATCATACAACAGATTTGCGGGACTCATGGAAAAACTCCTCGTATCAGGAAAGACTGAAACTCCTGATGGAAAAATACTGATGAGTGCACAGGGAGGAGAATGGGATGAACTCCTTGAGAAGGGGATGAAAAACATCCTGCTCTCCCCGAAGGGAGTCAGGAGAAGTACATCTGAAATATGCGTAGAGAAGGATCTGAACGTTTTCATAGGTGGGTTTTCAGATGGTGATTTCACCAGTGATGTATATTCCCGGATTGAGTCCTTTTCCATATTCGATGATGAACTGACCATCTGGACTGTTGCCTGGAAAATCATTGGTGCGTATGAAAATATCCTGAACCTTTAGGGAACATGAAAAGATATTATAATTGTAATATCTCTTATGTATTATGAGCCTTAACAGGGTTTATGTCATCCCTCATGGAGATGAGATATTAGACTTGCCTAACGAGGAAAGCAGGAAAATGCATGATGCAATAGAGAAAGTGACTGCTGGGGATGATTCCGGAACTGTTGTGATCATCAGCCCGCATGGACTTAAGCTTGGCAATCATGTAAGCGTCCTGAACACAGAATTTTTTTCAGGATATTACCGGCTTAAAACCATGAGTATCAGAAAAAGGTATCTTAATAACAGGTTACTTGCATCAGCCATAGTGAAGAGCAACGATCTTGCAGAAGAGGCTTCATTTGTGACTTCTTCCGGGCCCCTTTCCAGATTCCCATTGGACTTTGGAACTCTTATTCCACTTCACTTCTTCAGGCAGAATAAGATTGTCTCCATGGGGCAGCCAAGAATCCGGGAACTCGAAAAACTCACGGAATTTGGAAAGAATCTTGCCCGGGTATGCATGAATCATGAGGAAAAAATTTCCATCATCATAAGTGCAGATCAGGCACACTGCCACTCTCCGGAGGGGCCATATGGATTTGCAGAGGAGAGTGCAGCCTATGAAAAAATAATTGAAGAATGCACCATAAAATCAGATTTCAGCATGCTCTATAGCATCAAAGAAGATTTTGTGAATAAAGCTAAACCTGACAGCTACTGGAACATGCTGATATTTGATGGCATCTTGAAGAAGACCGGAATGAGGTCCAAAATGGATTTCCACTATGTGCAGGATTATTTTGGGATGATGCTTGCGCACCTTGTTCCATGAAATTATTTCGAACTACGACAACATACATATATACAGAAATTTAGTTATTCATTCATGCCATGGATACTCCAGGAAGGAGAGAGACAGAAAGTATCTGTTACAACAGACGTTTCATCTCTTGGTTCTCTAACGGCTGATGGTGGGGAGATAATTGGCTTTGTCAGATGGTACGATTTGAAAAGTGGAACAGTGGAATGGATTTTTGAGAACAGGAGTTCACTCCTGAAACATATAGTGCTGCTGAGAAATGGATATATGTTCGGCGGCGCATTCTGGCCCGTCTATGTGGCAAACAGTGATGGAAGAGGTGCATCAACCAACCCTTCTGACAATTTTGGAGTGAACTGGATAGATTCGGCATCATCCAATATTCCACTCAAAAATCTTGGAACTGCAAAAAACACCATGCCCATAGGACTTGTCACAACTACTTCAAGCACAGTGAGTATAAACAATGGAAATACCACAGTGGCTTTCATATTCACACTGGGGGGTGGGAGTAAATATTCTGTCCTGGAGGGAGGATTCAGTGAAACAATGCCACCTGTTATTCAAAATATATTCTCCGTTTCACAGTTGTATTGCGGAAAAGCATGCATAGGATACGATACTCAGAGAGTTCTTGATTGGGACACCCAGACAGGAACTTCTCTTCAGGGATACTTACCTAATCCAGCATCTGTTGATACATGCGTATTCATGCTTCCTTCAGGATCGCCTTTTGATACGCTGAAATACAGAGATAAATTTAAACTTGGGATCTGCTGAAATCAGGTTATATTTTTCCATCCAGTATTTCATGGACCGGGTCATAACAGTTAAAATATATGTTGAAATTACTGTCCTGCATGGCCGGGTTGGGGTAGTGGGTATCCTTGGGGACTGTGGATCCCCGGACTCGGGTTCAATTCCCGGACCCGGCCCTCCTCTTCAATGCATAAATCGATCATAAATACATCATACTTGTGCAATACTGTTGATAATATTGTGGAGAGCCGAAATAAACAAAAATTTATATATATACGGATGATTGTTCAATGAATAGAATGCATTTAAGCCACAGACAGAAAATGATCTTGGCAATTGCAAGTGCTATGGTTATGGTGTTGGTCTCCTTTGCGGGATTTGAAATATATTT
>JAKAWU010000058.1 GCA_021816965.1 Thermoplasmata archaeon
ATTACTAAATAGAAAAATATTATGCTACATATCATGAAAGTTCTGATTCTCCTTCCGCCATTTTTGCCAGTAAATGAAATTTCGAAAATTATCAATCAGATACTACCTGATTCTGAGATAGTCACAGACATAAATTTTGGCAGTAAGAATTCGGAAGTTCTTGTAGCCACAACTTTCACTCTTATTGGAAAGGAACTCATTGACAGACTTCCCAATCTGAAGTTTGTTCAGATTGCCAGCACTGGATATGATAATGTGGATCTTATTGCATTGAAAGAGAGGGGAATAATGCTTTCAAATATACCAACTGCAAACAAAGAAAGTGTTGCAGAACATGTACTTGCAATGGTACTTGCCCAGTTGAAGAACCTCATGCATTTTCACAATGAAATAATTAAGGGAAATTGGCCCTTCCTCACTAATTCAATGGAACTTATGGGGAAAACGTTTGGAATTGTGGGGATGGGCGCTATAGGCAGGAAACTTGCAGAAAGATTACTGTTTTTTGGAACTGATACAATATATTATGATATCGTGAAGATGAGTGAGGAAGAAGAGGAAATACTGGGAGTAAGGTATGCTGGGCTTGATGAAATTTTCTCAAGATCTGACATTATATCAGTCCATGTTCCACTCACGTCAGATAATGACAGGTTCATATCCAAAAAAAGGTTTAATATGATGAAGGAGGGGTGTATATTTGTGAACACATCAAGAGGTGAATTGGTTGATGAAAATGCTATGATAGATGCGGTTAAATCTAAAGGCATAAGGATATGTATTGATGTGTATTCCGATGAACCACCAAATCCCGATTCTGAAATGTTTAAACTTGATAATGCAATATTTTCCCCTCATATTGCTGGTGTCACTGTTGAAAGCCAGCAGAGATTCATAACTGAAACTGTTGGAAATGTGTTGAAATATGTTCAGGGCCTTCAGCCGCTTTATGAGGTTAAACTATGAAAGGATATGAAATTTTTAGAAAAACAATTGAAGAATTGAAACTTTCTCCCATGTTTGGCAATCCAGGTTCTACTGAAATACCGATCCTGCGTGGAGTTGGGGATTATGTTCTCACCCTTCATGATTCGATATCGGTTGGAATGGCTGATGGACTTGCACAGTATTCAGGCAGGCCGACAATATCCAATCTACACACACTGCCAGGCGTTGCAAATTCAATGTCATTCATCCACACTGCAAGGCTTAATCATTCACCCGTTATCGTTACCTCTGGGCAGCAGGATAGCAGGCATGCATTCTATGAGCCATTGCTGTGGCATGATCTGGAATCTCTTGTCGGAAATGCAGTCAAATATTTCTATGAAGTGAAGAACGGAGATGATATAGAACGTGTCATGAAAAGGGCTTATTCAATCAGTATGAAACCGCCTGCGGGCCCCGTTTTTGTTTCATTTCCAATGGATGTGATTGATGAAGATTCAGAGTACAGGAATCTTCCTCATTCGGTTCCCAACACGGAACTGATCGACCATGCGACTGTTGAGAATGTCCTACAACTCATCAAGCAGTCAAGCAATCCTGCCCTGATTGCAGGTGCTGAGGTGGATCAGTTCAATGCAAATGAAGAACTGGAAAAATTTGCTTCAATTCTCGGAATACCAGTATATACAGAACCACTATCTAACAGGGCTGGGTTCAATACTGAAAGCATGCAGAATGCTGGTGATCTTCCCCCTGCAACCACAGCCATAAACCTTGCTCTTATCAAGCATGACCTGATTCTGAATTTCGGTGGTGAATTCACACTCTATCCATACCTGCCTTCACCCCTTCTTCCAGGAAAGAAAGTTGTAACTGTCACTATGACCCCCAGCTACAGATTTGGAGAATATATCACGAGCAATCCAAAACTCTTTCTCATGGAACTGAATAAATCTGCAGAAAAGAAGGGGGATTTTGTAAAAAGTCCTGACAATTCCATGACAAATTTAATAGCGAGGGAAAGAAGAGTAATGGGGGCCACATATCTGCTTCAGAAAGCAAGAAAAGAATTTTCCGGACATGTTATTGTGGATGAGGCAATTTCCTCTTCTCTTCTTGTAAGAAAACATATGGGTTACTCCCCAAGATCATATTTTACTGCAAAAAGTGGCCAGCTTGGTTGGGGGATGCCAGCTGCAGCAGGAATATCATTGAAAAATCCCAGGGTTCTGGAAATAGTCGGAGATGGTTCCATAATGTATACTATCCAGACACTCTGGACGATCTCAAATTACAACCTTCCAGTAAAAATCCTAGTACTCGATAATGGCGGATACACAATTCTAAAAAGTTTTTCAGCAAGCTTTTATCCCGGGTTGGAAAAAGCACAATACTTAACATTTTCAAACAATATTTTGAAAATCGCGGAATCATTTGGTGTGGAATCGAGGGAAGCCGACCCTGAACTGAATGAGTTGAAATGGCTTTCACAGGGCGATTCACCAAAACTTCTAGTTGCAAAGGTGCCGAAAAACATTCCGAAACTGTTTATCTAATTATCAAATTTTCAACATTACTTTTTTATATGCCCTAATTTTACCTGGATATGGTCCATGCTGGAAAGGAACAGATAAATGAAATCATTAAGCTTTCTCAACTTAATGCAGAGAATTATCTCAAGGCTGTATGCAGCTACCTGTGTGAAAAGAATCCTAAATTTAACTGGACAGGAGTGTATATTCTAAATGGACAAATGTTGAATCTGGCTGCATATCATGGTGAAGCCACTGAACATGTTTCAATCAAACTCGGGGAAGGTCTATGCAGTCTGGCTATTAATGAGGACAGGGTTGTGAATGAGGCAGACGTTAAGGGAAATGGCAAATATCTTGCATGTTTTATCAATACAAATTCTGAACTGGTTGTTCCCGTGAGATATCAGGGAAATGCCATAGGTGAAATAGATATAGATTCAGATACCAAAGGAGCATTTTCAAGAGAGGATGAGGATTTTGTAGCTTTGGTTGCTGAACTCATAGCACCTGTTGTGAGCATGCTTTATGTTGAAAGCTGATTCACTCGACAGAGATGTCTTGAAAACACTCACGAAATTGTCTTTAATTCAGTTTCTCAGAATGAGTGGGGTATTTTTCATAATCCCTGTCCTTGCAGTTTATTCTGAAAGATTCACTGATTCAGGTATTCTAATTGGGCTATCCCTGGGAGCTTATGAAATATCCATGGCTCTTATGCAGATACCTTCAGGCAGGCTGTCTGATAAATTTGGAAGAATTCCTGTGATACAATTTGGCCTTACACTGTTCATCGTTGGAAATTCGCTCAGCTATCTTTCATTCTATTTCAATGGACTTGAAGGGATATACATTCTGATAATATCCAGGTTCATTGCAGGTACTGGTGCAATCAGCACACCATTGACTTCCCTCTCCCAGGAAATTGTGCCGAGTGATAGAAAGAATACAGCCATGGCCATAATGGGTGTTGGGATTGGATTATCCTTTCTCCTGGGTACTGCATTCTCACCTATCATATCTTCCCTTATACAGATCCAGAACATGTTTCTCATTTCAATCATATTAGGGATAGCTGCAATTCTTTCTATGCTAAATGTCAGGGAACACAGGTATGGCAGGATGGTAGAAAAACTGAAGATGGATAAGCATGTGATCCGCGTTTCAATGGGGGCTTTCCTGTTTTCAATTGCAGGTTTCATCATAATTTACTCTGATCAGATTTATTTCTCCTTTAAATTTGGACTTTTCAATTATGGTGTCATTCTATTTATTTCAGTTCTTTTTTCCGGGGTTATTGCAATATTTATTAGCGAGAGTTATGCACGCAAGAAAAATAAAAAGTTAATTCTATTGGCGTCTTTTCTCATGATCGCAGGCATCATAATACTTTTTGCAGGATTTCTAGAATATATTTCATTCCCTATGATTTCACTATTCCTTATATGCTATTATACGGGATTTTCTCTTTATGAAATAAGTGCCGTTCCTGCCATAACTGGAAAAATCAGGAGAGAAAGTTATGGTTCCAGCATAGGTATTTTTTATTCGATGCTGTTTTTAGGAAATGGAATTGGTGCGTTGATTGGTGGTTCTCTGGCAGGAGTTGGCAATATGCCAGAAAATTATGCTCTGCCATTCATTATTGCTCTTGTACTTTCTATAATCAGTACTTTGATTTTATGGCCCCTTTCCAAAACTGGAAACGATTCCTACAACCCTGGATGATATTGTACTGGAACCTATTGATAGAACAGTTTTTTTATGGGTATCGAGGATTGTAATGCTGCAATTCTTTATTGATACTCCACCTGCATCCTCTTCCTCTATTCCCAACATCATGCATACCAGTGCCTTTATGGGTAACATATGAGACACGAATATGTTCACCCCTTCATAAGAAATTATTCCCTCATATATCCTTCTTCCATTAGATTCAAAGGATTCTATCTCACCGCCAGGTTTATGAAATTTTGGGATATTTTCACCACTTCCGTTATTAAATTTTCCAAGATGCGTTTCACGAATTTGATGATCTATGATAATCTGTTTCCTGAAGCCCCCTTCCTTTGCAAGAATTTCACCAGTTTGTATAGTTCGTTCCAGAGGGCTGCATACAATATTTTCGACATTTTGCATTATTACTGACAGTTCCTTTCCAACAGCAACAGCCTGTTTTCTACCATGTTCCGTCAGAGGATATCCCTTTAGGTCATGTGAAATAACATTGCTCTTGTTTGCCTCACTTTCACCATGCCTGATTAAAATTGCTATTCCACTCACGTTTTTGAATGAATAACTAATAATAATATTTTTCCTTACAGTAATTGGTATTAATGGAAGGCAAATACAACCACCTCAAGAATGAAAAAAGTCCATATCTTCAACAACATGCTTCGAATCCCGTGGATTGGTACCCATGGGGAGATGAAGCTTTCAACAGGGCAAAGACGCTCAACAAGCTTGTATTGGTCAGTGTTGGATACTCCACCTGCCACTGGTGCCATGTTATGGAGAGGGAGAGTTTCAGCAGGGAAAGAATTGGAACAGTTCTCAATGACAGCTTTGTCTGCATAAAAGTTGACAGGGAAGAACGACCTGATATAGACGCTTTCCTGATTGATTTTTCTATCCGTACCACTGGTTCTGCGGGTTGGCCTCTTAATGTGATTATGACGCACGAGAAAAAGCCGCTTCTTGCATTCACTTATCTGCCACCGGAGAGCAGAGGACAAAATTTAGGACTTTTCCAGCTTGCCACTGGAATCGCAGAATCCTGGAAAAACGATCCTGCTGAACTCCTGAGCAGAACAGAGAATTCATCTGGCACAGTCACGAATTTCCTGAAGCATGAGCCTGATTATTCCCAGTATATTCCTTCGACAGCCTATGCACAGCTTGAAAAAATTTATGACTCATATTATGGTGGTTTCAGCCGTGGAACTAAGTTTCCATCTCCCCACAACCTGATGTTCCTTGCATCTTATTACCATGAAACCGGGAATAATAATGCCATTTCTATGGCAGAGCACACCGTTGGTGCAATGAGGAGGGGTGGTATATACGATCATGTGGGGTATGGAATCCACAGGTATGCAACTGATATCGGATGGAAAATACCACATTTTGAAAAAATGCTCTATGATCAGGCATCCATGATCCTTGCACTTTCTGATCTTTATCTTGTAACACAGAAAAAAGAGTAT
>JAKAWU010000015.1 GCA_021816965.1 Thermoplasmata archaeon
AAACAATCCAACAGGTATGGCAACCATTGCTGACAGCAAAATAACAATTAAAATCTTTAATGTCTTATATTGTGAACTTCTCTCTATGATAATTTGTTGATTTAACATAGTAAGTATTCTTCGGAGAAATATATTAGATAATATAAATGTGACTGTTTTGTATCTCACATTTACATATATTATTAATTCAATGGAATCCTTTGATAAAGAATGATGATGAATCTAACTTGATATGCTTTAGATCCTGCATCTCTCGAATCTTCTTACACTGTTGCTTTGAAAGTTATATTCCTTGTATATGTTCATCTTCTTTCTGAAGTTCATCTCAACAGTTATACCTTGAGATAGGCAGTTTTTGTCGGGCCATTATACGCCATTTTCAACTGAGGGGGACTGCTCATGAGAAAAGCAAATACGAAGTATGGAAATTTCAGATTCGACTATATGAACACCAATAATAATTTTATATTTTCCTGTGATTTGGTATTATGTCAGATGAGAGAATAGTATGGCTAAACGGTGAGTTCATAAATGAGAGCGCTGCAAAGGTTTCGATACTCACCCATTCATTGCAGTATGGAAGCGGTATTTTTGAAGGAATAAGAGCATACGAAACAAAAGATGGACCAGCAATTTTCAGACTTAAGGAACATGTTGACAGATTTATGAACACAGCAAAGATATACAGAATGAATCTTGGATTCACTGCAGATCAAATTAGTGAAGCGATCATTGAATCAGTGAAGAGAAACAACCTGAAATCAGGTTACATAAGGCCATTCGCATTCTATGATGACAGCAGGATAGGTGTGGGCGTCACGGGAAAGAAAATCAGTACATTCATAGCTGCAGTCCCTTTCGCAAAATACTTTTCTGAGGCAGACAAAGGACTGAAATGCAAGGTTTCATCGTGGAGAAGAATAAATTCATCCATACTCCCCATACAGGCAAAAGCAAGTGGAAACTACATAAACTCAGTCATAGCAATGCTGGAGGCCCATCAGGCTGGATTTGATGAGGCAATACTCATGACCGGGGATGGATTCGTTGCGGAGGGTCCGGGAGAGAACATATTTCTTGTGAAGAATGGAGAGATCATTACACCGGGCAAGGACAGTGCCATTCTTCTTGGAATCACAAGGGAATCTATCATAACAGTTGCAGGAGAGCTTGGTTACAAGGTAAATGAGAGATTTGTCCATAGGGAAGAGCTCTATACTGCTGATGAGGCGTTCTTTGTTGGAACAGCCGCAGAGGTTACCCCTATAGTGAATATTGATGGAATAACTCTTGGAGATGGAAAAACCGGAAAGATCACTGCAAGCATCCGTGAAAAATATTTCTCCGTTGTTTCTGGAAAGGAGGAAAGCCATAAAAAATGGCTCACTTATGTTTGATAGAACTGAAAATATCCCCATATCTTCCCATATCCACATGGGTGTAAATTCCCAGTGAATTTTTCTTCACCATTCCATCTTTTCCATTTATGCCTTTTCCCCTGACCATGTCCATGCACATCTTCTCTCTGGTCTCAATTCTGCTGTAGTGAAATTCATGCCCGAATATGCGCATGCCTTTCCTGTAATAGGGATTCGCTGATTCTGCAAACATTTCAGTATAGCTGAGGACGGGTCTTTTCTCCATCACTGATCTGCCTGTGAATATGCCTGCCATGTCGTATTCCTTTCCTCCTGCATTCATGTTTTCCATCATGTACATTGCACCGCCGCATTCTCCGTAGACATATCCGCCATTTTCTGCAAAATCCCTGATGTATGAAGATGTTTTCGTGGAATCATGCAGTTTTTCTGCATGAAGTTCAGGATATCCTCCTCCAAGGTATATGGCATCCGGATTCTCTGGAACCTGATTTTTCAGAGGGGAGAAGAATTCCACTTCAAACATGGATGAAAGCCTGTCAAGGGATGATTGATAATAGAAGCTGAAAGCGTCATCCATTGCAATGGCCATTCTGCCAATTTTCCGTCCTTCCTGCTGGGGAATCTGAAATTCCCTGTCAGGAAGATCTTCAACAAATGAAGTGTCAAGATATTCTGAGATTTTATTCCCCGTGGCCCTTATGGTCTCCATTCCCTCCTCAATCTTCAGTCCAAGATGCCTCTCTGAAACATGAAATGATTCATCATATGGTATTCTTCCAAGTATCCTTATGTTTTTATCAGTGAATGGCTTTTCAACAATCTCAAGATGCCTTGGAGTCGTATATCTGTTCAGGACTACTCCAATGCAGTTTTTCCCTATGAATCCCTTTGCAGCATGGAAAATGGATTCTGCATGTTTGTGCACATCAACCACGAGAACATATGGGATTCCAGATCCACGAAAATATTCCATTGTACTGAATCCTTTTCCGACTCCACTGTCATAGGCCCCCATGACACCCTCCACAACTGCAATTTTATGTCTTCTGGATGCGTAGGCAATAACATTTCCGTAATTTTTCCCCCCAAGCCACCTGTCCAGGTTGTATCCCCTTTCTCCACTTATGGAAGATAGAATCATTGGGTCAATGAAATCGGGGCCCACCTTGATGTGTGTGGAGCCCTTCAGTGCAGAAAGAAATCCTGCTGTCACGGATGTTTTTCCAGAACCTGTCCACATTGCAGTTATCCCAAATATCTTCAATGCAATCTAATGATATATACCACTTTGCGAATAAAGTTCACTGAAAGAAATTCCCGGTTGAAACGTGAATAACTTATGAGCGGCATAAGATTTTATACATGACACCGATAAACTTCTGAGATGGAAATTATAGAACCAGATGCACGCATTGCAGATCTGATGGGTCTGCTCTACACGCTGGTACATGTTTTTCATGAGAGAACTGATCTTTACCAGTTGGAGAAGGACATGGAAGTGGACATTGACGATCTGATGCCTATTGTATACACAGCATCAAACCTGGGTCTCGTGGAGATCGAACAGGGAGATATATGGATCACAGAGAAGGGCAAGCTTTTTTCAAAATCAGGAATAAGCGCAAGAAAGTCTATGCTGAAATCTGCCATAGTGAACATGGAGCCTTTCGTCACTGCAGTCAGGATGAAAGAATTTGAACTGAAGGACATGCTGGAGGAGCTGGAAAAAACTGGAATCAACAAATACAACACACCAGCCGGAGTACACAACCTTGAGATCACCCTTATAGAGTGGGGCATCTATTCCGGGCTTCTGAAAAAGACTGATGATGGGTTCAGGGTTGTTCCCTGAACTCAGGTACTGTATATACCCTCCTCTGCCACATACTTCTTCTTTGCAAGTTCCATCATTTTTCTTGTGAAGAGAATAGAATATATAGCAACAACTATGGCAAAGAGAAATGATGCCCATGCTGCAAGCATGATGTTGCCACTCTTTGTTGCCAGATCTATGCTCTTCATCAGACCTGTATGGACCTGAAGTGTCTTGCCGCTGCTTATTCCCGGCCAGTATTCGGCAATCTCAAGGCCACCCCATGCACTGTTCATGGTTGACGATATGCCTGTTATGAGGTAGGGAAATGTGGATGGAAGTATGACATATCTCATCTTCTTGAAGAACCCCATGTCCATGTTCCTCATTATTTCCGTATATTCCACAGGCATGGCCTTCATTCCCATCCAGAAACCATAAAACACATAATAGAATGTGGACAGGAAACCGAGAGCAAGCACAAAACCCTCTTCTGTATGGGGCCCCAGGATCGAAGTGGTGAATGGATATATTGCAATGAATATAAAAGGAAAGTATACTGGAACCGGATAGGAACTTATGAACTGGATTGCAGGTATGCCAACAGATTCAGCCTTCCTTCTTGTTGCAAGAAGGTATCCGAATGTCATGGCAAAGGCCAGAGCTGCAACAGTTATAGTGAGTACTCGAATATAATCAAGTAAAAGGCCAAAGAGAAGACCGGGCGTCTTTGAGAAAAGATACTGCCACTGACTGTAACTCACAGAGGAGATGATGCTGTATGCAGCGTATATTAGATAAATAAAAATCATGAGTGCAAATATCCCGACCACAATCCATGCCCTGTTTTTCTTCCTGCTCCTTGAATACAGCTCCTCAAGATCGGTTTTCCCCTGCCTGGCCCTGTTGTATTTTGCGAGTTTCACAAGAGGGTTGATAGACATTACAGCAGATACTGTGGCAGATTGCCTCAACCTTGGCCTCCCTCTTCTCATTATGGGCATATCGGTATCCACGGTGTACTTTGCCACTGCCCTGTCCGTCAGCCGTCGGAGAGAAAATACTGTGATTAGGATTGCAACTCCAAGCACAAGAAGAGTCACGGGTATTTCATAATAATATCCGTTTGATATGAAGTAAAGTATCACTGAACCCACGCCGAACACGGAGTAAGAGGTGAGTCCCACTGTGAACACCTCGCTCACAGTTATATAGAAAAATCCGTCTGCCACGCTTGGGAACAGGTTGGCAGCTATTCTTGGTATGGAAAATGGTATGTACATGTGGCTAAGCCTGTCAAAGAAACCAAAATTGTAATTCTCAGCAACCTCAATCATTTCTCTGGGTATTGTCTTGAATGCCTGGTATTCTCCAATCCATATGTTCCAGACAACAGCTGTGAACACCAGGAAATCGGCAGCAAGTTCAACTCCTATAGAACCACCCACATCTGTGATGAATATGATCAGAACGAGAGGAAAGAAAGTTATTACAGGTACGCTTTCAAAAATTTCAACAATAGCGAGAAATATATTCTCAAAAACCCTGTTCTTTATGGCCCCATATGCAAGAAACCATCCGGATATTATGGACAGTGCTATGAGGCCCATGACTCTTGCAGTTGTGGCAAGAACAGCAAGAGTTATGAGGAACAGGTGATCATACATTGGTGGCCCCCTTCTTCTTTGTGAGATAATTGTAAAGGACATCCAGGTAGCGGTCAAATTCAGGATCTCTATGTATCCTTGGCCTGGGCATAGTTATATCGAGTCTGCCAACAATCGTCGCAGGGTTATCATTCAGAATGAATACCGCATCTGACAGTTCCACCACTTCAGTCAGGTTGTGGGATACCATGATGACGTTTTCAAGTGTGGCATCCCCGTTGAAGAGAATGCTATATATATCCTGCCTGAGGCCCCCTGCAGTGAGTTCATCAAGATGTGCAAAGGGCTCATCCATCAACATTACGTTTGGTTCTCCCGCAAGGGATCTTGCTATGGCAACTCTCTGCCGCATTCCCCCGCTCATCTCCTTAGGATACAGATCCTCAAAGCCCTGAAGCCCGACCATTTCAAGTGATCTGCGTGCAACCTCCTCAGATCTTTCCTTTTCAATTGATCGTGTCTTGAGCGATAACAGGACATTCTCCTTTGCAGTCATCCACGGAAATGTGACAATAGACTGGTGAACCATTGAAATAAGGGGTGTCGGCCTGAGGACAGGTTTCCCGTGAAGAAGAATCTGGCCTTTTTCAGGTGTGAGAAAAGCACCTATCAATCTTAGAAGCGTGGATTTGCCAACACCAGATGGTCCAACTATGGATACAAACTTGCCCGGCTCGATGGTGAGATTGATGTTCTGAAAAACCTTGTAACCGTTTTCGTAGCTGAAATCGAGGCCCACAACCTCCATCGTTGTTCCGTTGCAAACACCATTGGCATGATTACCTCATGGTATAAATGAACATGGAAAATTTCCTTGAGACCTATTTTGAAGGGTATGGAACATTTATTATTTGAGGGACATGTTTTTCTCCCCACACTCTCAGGGCCTCAATGGTAGGTTTTAATTCCATCCCCATATCTGTGAGGCTATAGATTATGGTAACAGGCTGTGCTGAAACAATTTCCCTGTTCACTATGCCATAAACAATCAGGTTCTTGAGAACCCTTGAGAGTGTCCTGGAATTTAAGCCGTAAACATTCCTCAGAATCTGATTGAAGCGAAGGGGTGCCTCTGAAAGATTTTTTATCACTGACAGTTCCCATTTTCCCCCAATTATCTTCACCGTCTCTATGACAGGACACAGGTCATGATTTTCCTTTGCAGTTTCATACATGATATCTAATTGCATGTAAGTTACTTAAAGTATTTAACTTTAATATTGATACTGGTTTATGGAAACTTCAGAAAAGAACCAGAAATGGGTACTTGATCCGTCCCACTCGGAAATAGAATTTGCAGTAAGGCATATGATGATATCAACTGTGAAGGGACAGTTCACAAAATTTAACCTTGTGGCCACCGGGAACCATGAGAATCCGGACAAGGGAAGCGTGGAAGTGCACATAGACGCAAAAAGCATTGAGACCAGGGAAAATGACAGGAACAACCACCTGAAATCACAGGATTTCTTCCATGTTGAAAAATTCCCTGAAATTGTATTCAAAAGCACATCCATAAAATCGCTTGGAGATGACAAATTTTCTGTAAAGGGAAACATGACCATAAAAGACGTGACAAAGGAGATAGTTTTCCATATGGTACTTGACGGCGTCATTAAAGATCCTTATGGAAAGACAAGAGCAGGACTGACCGTTGAGGGAGAGCTTAACAGGGAAGATTTCGGACTCACATGGAACATGATCATCGAGGCTGGAAAGGTCATGGTAGGAAACAAGGTCAAGCTTTCCGGCAGGTTTGAGATAATCAAGCAGGAATGAAGTGCGAAATTTTGTACTTGAATTCTTCAAATTTTTTTTAATTATTGTTCCCATAAATAGCCTATCTTACAATATAACTATATATTTTCGTTCTTTACATGTCAGGTTAACAATTGATTATCTTACTGCAGATACTTATATGGTGATTTAAATGGTGTTTGTTGACTATCTGGCATTTGGACTTTTGTCCATATCCGTTGTGAGTTTGCTTATATTGTATCTGTCCGTGGACGCTTACTTCAGATACAAAAAGACCAATGATGTGCATGTGGAGAAGTTCCTCAATGAAGGAGTCATGCCTCTTGCACTGTTTGGAGGAGTTATCTTTATTCTTGGATTCTACTCAGAAATAATATGGCCGCTTCAGATTGCAACTACAAACGTTGCTGCAGCTTCCGCATTTGCAGGATATAACATACTATTCTTTGATCCTCTCTTCCTCATGGGAATAGTGGTGATCGCCTTTGCTCTGACAGTAAAATTCGGATACAGGATGCAGAGTTTTGGAGTACTTGCACTGTTTTCAGGTATTGCTGCCATATACTATGGATATGAAGGTTTTAAGCTTAACATGTCAAGTGAACCCTTAGCAATGCTGCTAATGTACATTGCTTTTGGATCTGTTGGAATACTTTCATACCCCATCACACTTCTGATCGATCATATGCAGACAACATCCAGACCCCTCATAAAAGGATGGTATATGATCCTGTTTGTGCTCTTCTGGATTGCGGTGATTGGAGCTATTGCATCATCCGGATATATAGGATTCTCTGCAGTTGGCGCACACATGGCCTCTGCTCCATAACCATTCCCAATTTTTTAATTTTTCCAGTTTTTTTCTTGAAAAATCAATGCCAAATTATGGATTTCTGATATATGTAAATTTCATCGATTGTTTTTTCCTGCCCTGAGGCAGCTCTGACAGACTTTCCCGCTGGATGGCTTGCCACAGATCTCACACTTTCCAGTCTCCAGAAATTTTCCTGCAACCTGTGAATTTTCCCTGAGCTTATCGAAGAATCCTTCGATAGCGATCTTAGTGCCAGGTGTTTCCTCCTCAAGGCCGTTTACCAGATCCCTGACTCTGTTCCTTCTTGCCTCAGCCGAATATGGACACCACCCATCATCATGCTCAATTCCTGCAAGGATGGCATAGAGTTTCACCTCTTTCTCATATATTTTCCTGAGAGGTGTTATTCTCGGTACGAGTCCATCCACCACATGATCATGGGGGGCCATCCTGAGCATCTTCTCGTAATCTCCTCTGAGCACATTCATCATTATGCTCTGCACATGATCATCCAAGTTTATTCCAAGGGCCACATAATCCGCTTCAAAGTCGATGGACATCCTGTTCATCAGATCTCTTCTCATGGGCCCGCAGTAAGCGCATGGTGAGCCCTCAAGATTCCCGGACTTTACCACTATGTCCATCTCAGTTCCATGGATTTCTGCAAAGGACATTGTCCTGTGCTCTATTCCAAGCTTTTCGCATAGCCTGATTGCAGACTGGATTCCCGGGGGCCTGTATCCCTTTATTCCCTCATCAACTGTGAAAGCAACAATCTTCACATCTTTTCTCTTGGAAAGGGTCCTGTGTAGCAGATAAAGAAGGACTGAACTGTCCTTGCCACCGGAAATGGCAACAGCTATGGTGATGTTTTTCCTGCCCATGTTCAGTTCCCTTCTCAGTTCATGCCTGAATCTTCTTTCTATGCTTTCCATAATATGACCTGAACATAAAAATGAGGCCGTATGCCTGCTTTCATAGACTGCTTCATTTCCGCAGAGGGAGCACTGCATGTTGAGTCCATATTCAAACGAAGTATTAAAAAAATTCACGAAAAAACAAAATAACTAATGCGAAGAACTGAACTCAAGGAACTCTTTCACCAGATGCCTTGATGCTTTTCTCCTCTCCTTCAGATCTGTAAGCATATTCCCCATGAGTTCCGATGCCTCCTTCTTGCACGAACCACATAACCGTTCCCCTGAAAGACACTCCTCTTCCACTTTCTTCAGGTGGGCAGAGTCCTTTGAAAGATGATACATATAAAGTTCATAGACAGGGCAGGAATATGGATTTCCACCAAGTTTTCTCTGTTCCTCAATGCTCTCCCTTCCGCCTGTGAGAGCCCTCATGATCTTTTTTTCTGCCTCCACTGGAGTTTCGTTCAGTGATATTGTTGAATCAGGCACAGATTTGCTCATCTTTCCACCTTTTATGCCAGTTTCAAGCCTGAGTATGGCGGAAGAAGGTGGGATTACTGCATATGGATTGTGTTCTCTCTCTGCCTTCACAAGATCAATGGAGAATGAAATCCTGCTGTCTGGAGACTCCGGTGATTCAAGAATCCTGTATTTCCTGTTCTTCACTATTTTCGTGATTCCATGTTTTCTCATGACGTCTTCAGCAACGTCCTCGAGTTTGTTGGTATCAGCGCGTCCGCCAATGCTGATCTTTGTTCCTGTTGATTCCTGAATCCTGAGCATGGACAACCGCTGGGTAATGTCCCTCGTGAGCCTTATGTGTGGATCCTGATCTGCACCTATGGGTACAATTGTTGGTGCAGGTTCTCCATAAACCTGTGGGCTGAGTATATCTGAAGCCTGGATTATAGGAGAGTTTATCTCAAGCATCTTCTTTGAATCCTCAAATCCATAAATGGATTTCATTTCTGAAAAATTGACTTCTTTTGATATGACGTTGGCAAATTTCTGTACCTTTGAATTTTCTGACTGGAAGTAGAAATTGCATGGCTTGAGTCCCATGGCTATATAGTTCAGCAGGAAATTTTCCACTGCTATATCCTTTGCAGATATGAGATCAATATCTCTTGTGGCATAGGATTCCAGATCGGCCACTGCAATGTGAAGTTCTGCACCCCTTGACTGAAAATATATCATCATTTCCATGACAGCCTTATTCCCGAGATGCATTTCACCGGAAGGCATCAGCCCTGTCATAGCATAGAATTTCATTTTTTTCTCCATAGCCATCTGGATGAGGTGGAAATCCCTGTGGCCCATTATGAGTGACCGTTCAGAAAACCGGTTGTTCTCAAGATTGAAGTTGAACTCATCAATGCCAAAATGTTCCCTCATGGCTGCGTAGTTCTTTATCTGGGATGTACCCCATGGATCTATATTTTCCATTATTTTCCATCCTGAAGATAACCCATCTTCCTCAATACTGTGTGGGCTGCGACCAGATCTTCCAGCCCAATGCCCATGGTCTTGAATGCACTCCTCTTTCCCTGGAATTCCGGGGATAGCATGAAATCCTTCAACTCCACGATCCTGTCACTGACAGTGTCAATTCCAGTGTCAGCAGATTCTGCTCTTGCCTGTTCCATATGCTCCACAACTACCAGATCCATCATGGACATTGCCTCATCTGATACTTCCCTCCTGAACTTCAGGTTTGCTCCGCACAGGTTCAGGTGTATTCTTTCTGGAATACTTCTTCCGGTTATGATCGGTTCCTTGGAATTCGTTATGGTGTTGACTATGTCAAATGGAGAAAGATCTTCAACATTATTCTCCACTTTGATCCTGATTCCGAGCTCTTTTCCCATTCTTCTACTGAATTCCTGTGCATGTTCCAGAGTTTTAGAGTAAATATATACCTCTGAAAGTGAGTATGCTTCCTTCATTGCAAGAAGTTGTGTTTCTGCCTGATAGCCTGATCCTATGAGCAGGAAGTTTGGATCTTTCTTCCTGACGATTTTCTTTGTGAGCATTGCGGGGAGTGCTCCGGTTCTCATCTGCCCCAGTTTATCTGCATCAATGACGTAATATTCATCAATGTTGCTTTCCTGGAATATTATAACTACAAACTTTGCCCCCGCTGCACTTCCCAGATATGTCTTCAACCCCGATATGTCATATCTTCTCCAGAATGCAGGCATGGTATTCAGGAATCCGGAACCAGTGAATATCCTGTTTCTTGTTGATGACTCTGCGTCGCCCTTTCCATAATCCTGAAATGCCACTCCAAGTTCTGATATGAGTTCCTTCATGTCCAGGTTTTTCCGCACATCTTCCTCGGTAATGTGTATCATTCCACAAGATTCTCCTTTATAAGTTCTGCTATGTCTTTGACCTTTATTTTATCTTCTACAGACATGGTTCTTCCTGCATCCTCAAGCATTGCTGTGCAGAATGGGCATGCCACTGCAAGGGTGGATGCACCTGTGTCAAGTGCCTGTTTCATCCTGATCTTGCTTATGGATTCTTCCTTCTCCACTTTGTACCAGAAGTTTCCACCTCCTCCTCCACAGCAGAAGCTTTTCTCCCTGCTCTTTTCCATTTCCTTCATGTTGCTTGTGCTTGACACTATGTTCCTTGTGTTGTCATATTCACCGTTTATCCTGCCAAGATAGCACGGATCATGAAGTGTAGCAGTTTCTTCTGTCTTCCTGACCTTGAGCTTACCTTCATTCAACAGGTTTGAAAGAACCTCAGAATGATGCATGACCTTTGCCTTGAGTCCAAATTTCGGATATTCGTTCCTGAAAGTGTTCATACAGTGGGGGCACGAGGTGATGATATTCCTGATCCCGTGTTTCTCAAAAGTTTCTATATTCTGGAGAACGAGCTCCTGGAACCTTCCTTCCTCTCCCATCCTCCTTGCGGTTTCCCCGTTACATTTCTCCTCAGACCCAAGCAATCCATAATTTACACCCCCTTTTTTCAATAGTTCAATTACATCTCTTGCAGTCTTGTTGTATCTTGGATCGAAGGCGCCCATGCAACCCACCCAGTAGATGGTATCCGTTCCCTCTGATAGCCTTGGGCCATATTCAAGAAGCTTATCCCTGTCTACATTTGATCCTCCATAGGGGTTTTGGGTGTTTCCGATATTGTTCAGGTATGTGGATGTTTCCTTGGAAAAACGATTCTCCATGACAAGGTTTCTCCTTACCTCAAGATTGTATGAATGCGGATCTATCAGTACAGGACATTCCTCAACACAGGCCTGGCAGGTGGTACATGACCATGCTGCATTTTCTGACATGACGTTTCCCACTAAATCAACGTTTCCATTCCAGAGGGCCCTCTGTACATTCTGCACAACCAACCTTGGATCAAGATCTGTTCCCGAGGCCACGGCGGGGCATGCCCTTTCACATCTTCCACAGTCTGTGCATGCGATGGCGTCAACTTTCTGGAAATAAGACAGGTCAAGGACTGTTTTTGCACCCACCTTGAAATCAAAGTTCCCGGATTCCAGTGCCTCAGAAAGAATGAACGGCGTGGACATTTCTCCTCTCTTATTGTTCGGGTGCACGCCTATCCCTACAAGTGAATAGAACATATGGGAAAGCTTGGAGAATGGTATATATACAGCAAGTGCAAATGCTGTTGAGACATGCACAAACCAGAATATTCTGTATGCATCTATGCCTGAAGATGGAGAAAGATTCATATACTGAAAGATGTAACTCAGGGGCCATTCTACAAACCTGTATGAATCAAAACTCTGGCGATACAGATAAATCTTCAATGCACCAAGAAAGAAACCTTCCAGTGCAAGAAGAAGGTACACGCTTATCAATATGAAGTCCTGGGCTATGGTGTCAAGGGGTATTTTCTTCCTGACTCTTCTCCACATTGCCATAATCAGCCCTGCAATAACAAGGAGCCCTCCAAAGTTTGCCCATACCTCAAAATTGAGATAAAAGTCTCCTGTGAGTATTCCGTATCCCACAGTCGGTTTCAGTATATCATGAGATAGTGCGATGAGGGCTGTTGCAATGAAAAGTATCAATGTTCCATATGCTATCATCAGGTGCATTATGCCTGCATACCTGTTCTTCACATTTTTTCTATGGAAAGCTCCGTAATTCAATGCCTGTGAGACAAACCTTCTCCAGTTTTTGACCACGAAGAGGATAGATGGCTTGAGTTTCAAACCTGCCTTCTTGTACCTGAGGTAAAATTCCGCAAATACGAAGACCACAGCAGCAAATGATAATATATAATCAGCAATTAGTTCACTTTGCGGGATAAAGAGAAGTGTCGGGCTTGTGATTACTGTTGACATTATATCTGTATATTCCACATATTTATAAAATTGACAGGGGTGTCACCCTTAGAGTGATTAATTCTGGCTTCCAGCATTTATTGTGATATTCAGTATCTGTCTATGGTAGGGCAATACACAGATCAATGATGTATGCAGTCAGACAATTTCAGATCGTGTTTGACATTTGTAAGCGATAAATCCCACATCCTTCAGGGTGGGAGGATGTTGCTAAAATTCGGTTATGTATTTATGCTCCAGATACCTATACTTGTGTGAAATCCTGCCAGATCAACAACATTCGGTTGAATTATGAAACCTGCCAGGGAGTCTATGAACCATCTGATGATACTTTCCTCATGATGGAAAATATCATTCCAGTGGGAAAATGCCTCGAGATTGGATGCGGTTCTGGACTCATTTCGGTATACTTGGCAAAATCCGGATGTAGCGTGATGGCATGCGATGTGAACCCACAGGCCCTCAGATGCACAGAGAAAAATGCAGAAATTAATCACTGTTCTGTGAAAACAGTAGAGAGTGATCTGTTTCAGAATATATCAGGAAGATTCGATACCATTGTTTTCAATCCACCTTATCTCCCCACGGACGATGATGTATCAGGAGCGGAGCAGTGGAATGGTGGTAAAGAAGGATTTGAAATCACTGAGAAATTCCTTGCTCAGTGCGTGGAGCATGTGAATGATGGAGGTAAAATACTCATAATATTATCCTCGCTTACAGACATTAAGTCGTTAATTAGAAAGAGGGAAGAATTTGTATTTTCAAAACTTGGTGAGAAAAGATTCTTCTTCGAGAGCATATGCTGCTACGAAATTCATATAAAATAAAAAATAAAAATTGGTATTGTGTATTTTCCAATCATGCGTTATTGGTTGGTGTTCCCTTGCCCATAGCATGGAAGATGAAGGTTATGACCACAGCAAAGATCAGGTTTAACAGCAGTGCAATAAGACCTATGTACAGGAAACTGAATGGTGTTGAGAACTTGAAGAATGTTGTTTCGATTGACGGGAAACTGTTAGCAACAAAGTTTGCATAGTAAATCATGTAAACGCCTGAAACCATGCCCACGAGCCATCCAACACCGACGCCAAATTTGTTCAGCCATTTAGAGTACATTCCGATGAATATTGCTGGCATTGTCTGGAGTATTATTATACCGCCAACAAGCTGCAGTTCGAGTGAGTATGTTGGAGATATAAGAAATATGAAACCCAGTGCGATGAATTTGAACATGATTGAGAAATACTTTGAAAGCCGTGCTTCAGTCTTGGGTTCAAGGTTTGGTACTGCTACCTTGATCACATTTCTGGTGAGGAGATTTGCCTGAGATATGGCCATGATTGATGCAGGTACCAGTCCTCCTATGAATATGCCAAGGAATGCTATTCCTGCAAACCATGGAGGAAGTTCTGCATAAATGAGAGCTGGGACCACTGTGACAGGCCCGTATTTACCAACCAGTGCAAGTGCAGGGGATGAGGCATAAATGAGTATGCCGAAAAGTGCAAGCATTGCAAGCCCCACTCCGTAAATTGGCAGCAATGCTGTGCTCAATCTTATCTTCTTTGTAGAACTGGAGCTGAGTATTCCATTTATTGCGTGCGGATAAAGATAGAGTGCAAGGGCGCTCATAAGGGATAGGCTGATAAACCCGTTAACCAGAAGAGATGGTAAAATTTGATAACTTCCCGCCGCAGCTGGTTTCATTGCTGAGAATGCGTTGCCAAATCCTCCAATTTCTAAAGGTACAACGATTATCACAACTATGACTGTAAGGAATATGAGCGCATCCTTCATGACTGCAGTAATGACTGCTCCCCTGAGTCCACTTGTGAATGTAAAGGCTGCAAGTATGATGAAAGATACTATCAATGCGATTTCAGTGATTGTAGTTGCATCAGTGACATTGAACTGTCCTATCATTACTATGAGAACCGCCTGCATACCATAAATCTGGAGTGCAATATATGGGAGTTCTGCAGCGATTCCAGTGAAAGCGATGATCATTCCGAGTGTTTTGCTGTTGAATTTATCAGATACCATGTCCACTGCAGTTACATAATTCTTGCCTTTTGCAATCTTCCAGAGTCTTGGCATTGTGATCATGGCTATTCCAAATGTCATTCCAACATATGGCACAGCAAAGTAGTAAATTGCACCTTTTTCGTATACCAGTTCAGGTATGGCTATGAATGTGTAAGCTGTGTAGAGATCGGCTCCAATCAGGAACCATGATAGATACGTACCAAGTTTTCTCCCAGCCAGTGCCCATTCTCCAAGATCGCTCAGGTCACCCTTCCTGAACCTTGAACTCCAGAACCCAAGACCGATGAAAATAACGAACAGTGAAATGAATACTGCCAGCAATTCGTAATTTCCAGCGCTACTCATCAGTTACCACCTTCCATCCTGTTTAGAAGCATTGCTGCCAATATGTAAAAAATGCTTGTTACCACGAGCCAAGCTGCCTGAAACCAATAAAAGAAAGTCAGGCCAAACAGTTCTGGCCCCTTAGTATTATATAACGGTGTTAATGAAAATACCGCTATGGGAACCAGAAGCAATATGGCAACAACGATCTTCTCGATGGTTGTTCCATTTGTCTCAATACTGAGATTGTTCACATTGCTATCCTTTGTCATGATTATTCACGAATATAGTCACTGTATCAATATAAATATGATCAAGTTTGTAATTTATTTATATACGAATATTGTTATTCTGCTGATGAATAGGAACTACCTTTTTTCATGAGAAATTTGTGTTTCTTTGTGTTAATTTTTTATATTATAGTTTGTATATGATGACTATGGGAATATTGAAAAAAGACATGACAATCTCAACTTCGAAACCACTTAATGAGATAGCTACGACCTTTGGCACATACCTTCAGAACAATGGATGGAAAGTTCAGAACAATATACAGAGTGATAGTGCGATCTTACAGGCACAAAAAGGCGGAATTCTGAGAGATATAATTGCAAGTGACAGGGCCCTGACCTTTGTCCTGAAGGATACCCAGAATGGTGAGATCAATGTGCATGTTGGTGTGGCAAATGTACTGAAGAACATTGGAATCATGGCCATTGAGACCATCCTGCTGTCAGAACTGTTCATATTTGTGGATATACCCGAAATGCTTTTCACGGAACACATAGAGAAAACAATTCTGGAGCAGTTGAAAGTACTTTCTGCTTGAATATATAGAATGAATGACTGGGTAAGCCAGTCCTGTTAATTCTAAATTATGCCCGTATTTTCTAGTAGTGAGAACGGAAGTATTATCTGAAAGATGCTCATGAATTTAGCATGGATCATTATGAGACTGGTGACGTTGCCAAAAAATATCATGCCACTTTCAATGAAGGATCTGATGATCCGATTCTGATCCGGAAAGCTATTGACCGGTATTCAAAATTTGTCAATAATATCAAGGAAGCAGGACACATACTTGACGCTGGTTGTGGAACGGGACGATTTGTGAAGTACTTCAGGGCTAAAAATTTCAGGGTGACGGGAATAGATGCATCCCCTTCCATGCTGGAAATAGCCATCAAGGATAATCCAGATACAGAGTTCTTTGTGATGGATATGAGAGCTCTCACCTTTCCTTCAAGTTATTTTGATGGGATCTGGAATTCAGGATGCATCCTGCACCTTGATGAAGAAGGTGCCATGTCAACTTTCAAAGAGTCTGCCAGAGTTCTCAAGAAAGATGGTATTTTCTATGTTGCCACAAGAACCAGAGTTGAAGATTCGGTTATTGTGGAGGAATCAACGGAGGGAGGGAAAATTGTTGTGAACTATCACTCTGTAGCAAAGTTGAGATTGCTTCTTGAATTGGCAGGTTTTGAAATAATTGGAATAAGCGTCGAACCGGATGACTTTGGTCGACCCTTTGACTACTGTTATATTTTTGCCAGGAATCTCAACGAACAAAAGCTTGGTGAAAACAAATATTTTCAATTAAATAGTGGGAACGAAGTGGATATATTTGTGTGCTCGGATGGGGCTGCCCGGATTTGAACCGGGGTCTCAGGCTCCCAAAGCCCGTAGGATACCAAGCTACCCCACAGCCCCCCAGATAACTGTAAGGATTTTTTACGATAAAAACTTACTTGTGTGTATCCCTAAGTATTCTTATGACCGCAAAACCATCATAACCTTTTGAGCCCACAGACTGGATCACCGTAGCATCAATTCCATCCTGTTTTTCAAGCTCATCATACAGTCTCCTTATGCCTATGACATCCTCATCATCAGAATCGCTTTCAATGATCCTGCCTCTCCATACCATGTTATCAACAAAAATTATTGTCCCCTGATGTGAAAGATCCAGACAAGTCCTGAAATAATCTGCATAGGGCCCCTTGTCTGCGTCGATGAAGATAAGGTCAAAAGGCCCCTCCCGTGAATCACGCATGCTGATCAGTGATTCCATCGCATCGCCTGTTCTTATTTCCACCGTGGATTCCATCCCTGCCTCCCTTATGTTCTGTCTTGCTATTTCTGCATGTTTTTCCACTCTTTCAAGTCCTATCACCATGCCGTCATTTCCCATTGCAGATGCTATGTTCATTGTGCCATATCCCCATAGAACACCGATTTCCAGTGCTTTTTTTGCATTTATGGCTTTCGCCATTATGTTTATAAGTTTTCCTTCAGTAACAGGAACACTTATCTGGGGAATCCCACTTTTAATGCTTCTCTTGAGGGCAGATTCCATGAATGGAGGTTCCCTGATGACTTTTCTGGAAATGTATTCTTCAACCTCATTCCATGTTTCTTCATATTTCATAGAATTAATATGCAGAATTGCAATTTAAAATTATTCTAAATTAAAAGAAAATGGAAATGTCCTGAAAATATTCAGAACACGTTTATTTTCTGATCCACAAACATCTGTGTGAGATCAAATATATGCTCGAGCTGGTGGTCTGCTATGGAATTGATGTTGTTCCTGTGTTTTGATGGATCTACATTGTCTGCATATATGACCTGAATACTTGCGACATGAGGATTGTCTATGCTTCTTCCTATTTGTGAAACGATCCTCACAAATACTTCCTTTACATCTCCGCCTTCTTCCTTGACTATGCTTTCAGCTATCCTGTTTGCTAGAACGTTGTAGAGCTTTCCGACATGCGTCACAGGATTCTTTCCTGCTGCTGCTTCCATGCTCATGGGTTTGTATGGTGTTATGATTCCATTCACCCTGTTTCCCCTTCCAACTGAACCGTCATCACCATTTTCCATGGAGAGACCTGTGACTGTGAGATAATGGCTCGTTATCTTGTCTCCATCCTTATCTGCTGTGTTTATGAATATCTTTACTTCTTCGTCTGTGATCTTGCTTGCATTATCCTCAAGCAGTTTCTGGAATTCGTCCTTTATGGTGAAATATTCCCTGCTGTCTTTCACGAATTTGTCAACATATGCTGCTGCAATGGTGAGGTTGATAGTATTCTTCTGCCTGTAACCCATGACCTTCACGTCATATCCTATGGCAGGTAGTTTCTCTTTCAGTTTTCCATTGATGTAATTCTCCGTTGCTTTCACCAGTGTCTCGGTTGTGGTGAATGGTGCAAATCCAACTCCGAATGATGTATCATTTGCTCTGTGTTTTTCTGTGTCATATACCTCAACAAGGTCCACTGAACCGTGTCCAATCCTGGAATCCATCATAATGTCTCCCTCATGATCCAGATGCTTGAAATTGTTCCTGAGGTATTCCTTTGCTGCCTTCACTGCCACAGCCTTCACCGGTATTCTCTCATTCCCAACCTTTGTCGTTGCCCTTCCGCTCAGAAGTATATAAATTGGATCGAGAACGGCTCCACCTGCAAATTTTGGTGCCGACTGGCCACCTACAAGTTCAACCTGATCTGCATTATGATGAAGAATTTTTCCATAATGCTTAATATAATATTTACTGAGTTCCCTGCTGACTGATTCCGCAATACCGTCGCATACGCTGTCGGGATGTCCTATTCCTTTCCTTTCAACAAGTTCAACGTCTCTTTCTGCTGTGGTTATCTGCTTTATGGCTTCAATTGAGATATTTCTCTCCATCTGTATCCTCTTTACGTGCAGTAAGTTTTTTTATAAAACTTTTTGTTGCCCTTAAAAGTAAATTACCTTTCCATATTAATGATTACTACCAGTAATAATAATCATATTAAAAGATAAATGCATAACAATCCATGAATATTCTTGCAAGCCTTACCAATAAGGAAGGTTCAGAAAAATTTCTTCATAGAATCATGGATCATGTGAATGTGATATATGCATCAGCTGGAACCAGGAAATATCTTGATGATAATGGAGTTAAATGTTCAGGAATTGATTCCTTCACTGGATTCACGGAACTTCTTGGTGGCAGGGTCAAGACACTTCATCCTGCCATATTCGCTGGCATACTTGCAAGAGATATAGAATCTGACATGAAACAGATTGCAGAACAGGGGTTCATAGCTTTCGACATAGTGATGTGCAACCTGTATGATTTTGAAAGCCACAGGAACGGTACCCTGGAGGAAATGGTGGAGAATATAGATATTGGAGGTGTCTCGCTCATAAGGGCAGCCGCAAAGAACTTCAGCCGTGTTACAGTTATCTCGGATCCGGCAGATTACAATATGGTTGCAGAAAGTATCGAAAAACACGGCCATGTTGAAGATGACATAAGGAGGGGGCTTGCCCTTAAAGCATTCTCCTTAACCTCAAGATATGATTCGCTCATAGAACGTTCTCTTTCAGGAAATTATAGAGAGATGGAAAGAACAGATATTTTCATACCATCAGCGGGAAAAAAACTGAGGTATGGGGAAAATCCTGATCAGGAAGGATTTATATATGAAATTGACAGGTATGGAAAACTTGAAGTGTTCCATGGGAAAGAGATGTCATACAACAATTATATGGATGCTTCCTCTGCCATTGAAACCGTGCTGGAGTTCGATGAACCCTTTGCTGTTGTGATCAAACACAATACTCCTTGCGGAGCTGCAACCGGGGAGGATCATTCGAATGCACTCACCAAGGCTATGGATAGTGACAGGGAATCTGCTTATGGGTCTGTCATATGCATAAACGGGACTGTCACTGTACCTGTGGTTGAAAGCATGAAGGGAATATTTGTGGAAATGCTAATCGGGAAGGAATTCACTCCTGAAGCAAGGGAGATGCTAGAGAAGAAAAAGAACATAAGGCTCGCCATCTATTCCGGGAAAGGACCATCTTCAAAGATAAGAACAGTGTTCAATGGTTTTCTTGAACAGAATGTCGTTCCTGCAATGCCCGAAAAGATTGGGGATGTTGTCAACCGGAATGATCAATTGCTTCATGATATGATATTTGCATGGAAAATAGTAGCACACTGCAGGAGCAATGCCATTGTCCTTGCAAAAAACGGGGCCACTGTAGGAATAGGAGCTGGGCAGACTTCAAGGGTACAGGCTGCAAGGATTGCCGTGGAGAGGGCAGGCGAAAGGGCAGAAGGTTCCGTAATGGCTTCAGATGCTTACCTGCCCTTTGCGGATAATGTTGACGTTGCAGCAGCATCTGGAATAACAGGGATAATTGAGCCGGGAGGTTCCATCAGGGATCAGGATGTGATCGATGCATGCACAAAGCATGGAATTTCTCTGTATTTTACGGGAAAAAGAGTATTTCTTCATTGAAATACTGTACTTCCATTCAAATATTGTGCAAAGGATAAGTACACACAGGAAATGTGCCCGCCATGAATGAGGATGTTGTTCTTCTCCATGGAGGAGCAGGATCAAAAGATTCTTTTTCGGAAAGACTTTCAAAATACGCTATGGAATGCTCAAACATAAAAGATTCTCTGGAGGCTGTGATACACAGTGTCAGGCTTCTTGAAGATGATCCTGAATTCAATGCAGGAACTGGTTCAGTCAAGAGAATTGATGGTTCAATCCAAATGGATGCAGCAGTCATGATTCCAGGAAAACTCGGTTCAGTCATAGGTATAGAGAGAGTGAAGAATCCTGTGGAAGTTGCAAGGATGGTCATGGAAAAAACACCCCACCTGATCCTTGAAGGTGATGGTGCAACTACCTTTGCAAGAAAGATGGGATTCCATGATTATGATCCTTCCACTGAAAGAAGTGAAAATATCTGGAAGAAGACTGTGGAATATTTGAGTGGTAAAAATGAGGAAATGCCCAAGAGATATGAAAATTACCTGAAATTTTCAGACATGTTTGATATTCCGAAATCCACTGACACAGTGGGTGCTGTGGCAAGAATAGATGGGAAATTTGCCGGAGCCGTGTCCACCGGTGGTGCATCCCCTATGATGAGGGGAAGGGTTGGAGATGTTCCCCTTCCAGGCTGTGGAATTTATGTTGGAGAGAAGGGGGCGGTGGTAGCAACAGGCATAGGGGAGGAGATCATAAGGAGAATGTTCTGCCACAACATATATATGCAAATAGGTAAGGAATCGCTCAGGAATATTCTTGAGAGGGAAGTTGAGGCATTCAATGGCATAGAAGTTGGAGTCATAGCAGTCTCAGGGGATGAGCATGCTTCATTCTCCAACACAAGCATGGCCACGGGCCTCTTCTCCAGATAATTTTTTTGAAGATCATACAACATTTTTTATCTTATATTAGATATCCGGAAATGGATCAGGTAGACAGGAGATTCAGGTTTTTACTTGCTTCCAGGGCTGTGAGAAGCGCTGCCCTGAGCTTTTCAGCAGTTTCTTATCCTCTTTACCTGAGCCTCATAGGATTCAGCAATGTCAATGTGGGCCTGATGACATTTTTGGTGATGATCTTCACTGTGATACAGAGTCTTCTCTTGGGTTTTCTTGGTGACAGGCTGGGATTCAAAGCTATCCTGATCATAGGAGATATATTTCCATTGGTGTCCCTTCTTGTTCTTGCGTTTGCAGGCACAGGCCCCCTGATCTATCTTTCTGTTATAGGGGGGATAGGTGGAGGGCCCGGAGGCATGAGAGGAGCATTCTCCACAGGGACAACAGCCATAATTGCCAAGAACTGGAATGAAACCGCAGAAAGGATCGTGAAACTTGGGCTCCTGACTTCTGTAGGTGCCATGTTTTCCACTGTTGGTGGTTCACTCCTCATATCCCGGAATTCACTGATACAGTATTTCGGCATATCGGGCTCCTACAGGTTTCTCTTTGTGGTTTCAGCCATACTCGTGGCATCTTCCATAATATTTCTCCTTTTTGTGGCAGAGCGGAAGGTTGACATAGAAAGAAAAAAACATGAAGTTGTAACTCCACAATCGAGAAAACATGTCCTGAAAGTAGTCATAGCCAATGGGTTCAATGGTGCTGGCATAGGCATTGCGATGCCGATCCTCTCCCTGTGGTTCCATGTGATGTATCCCTATGCGGACAGCACCGAAATCGGGATAGTTTTTACGATGTCCTACGCATCAATGGCCATTGGATCTTTCCTCTCATCCAGAATTTCATTCGTCAGGGGGAATCCATCCATGGTGGGGGCCTATGGAAGGATGCTCCAGGGCCTCATTATGATACCTGTTGCACTTTCGCCATTTTTCTGGCTTTCCGGCACACTTTATATTGGAAGAATGTTCATTGCAGGATTCGGGGCCCCATCCAGGACTTCCATAAATGTCGGTGGACTCAACGCTGGTGATTATGGATCAGGTTCAAGCATCCAGGCCAGTGCTTCAAGGGTTGCCCAGACAACATCCGGTGCTTCAGGATATCTGATGGATGCATATATTCCACTTCCGGAGATAATTGGTGGAATCATTCAGTTCTTTGCAGGGGTTGTTTTCATGAAGTTGTTTGTCAAGAAAAGATGAATTTCATTCATGATCATTAATTATCAGTTCAGATTCAGTTATTCATGAATCCTTTTGAAGAAATATATATCGGAGACTGCCTGATAAAGAACAGATTTGCAATGGCCCCTATGATATCAAGCCTTGCGGATGTGGACGGTTCAACCAATGAAGTTCACATGAAATATCTTACGGAGAGGGCAGCAGGCGGTTTTGGCCTCATAATAACGGAATATTCTTTTGTGCCTTCCCGAAACAGCAGAGGTTCAAGAAATCAACTTTCCTTTGCAAGACCTGATCAGGAACCCAGATTCAACAGGATGGCAGAAAATATTCACAGTTATGGATCAAAGATATTCGCCCAGCTCGTCCATGCTGGTGGGAAGGCTATAACCGAAAATGGCGAATTGCCCTTTGCCCCCTCTCCTGTGATGTATAATGGAAGAATGCCAAAAGAGATGAGTGAACAGGATATTGAGGACGTGATAGATGCTTTTGCCCTATCTGCAAAAATAGCTGAACTCTCAGGATTTGATGGAATCGAACTTCATGGGGCTCACGGATATCTCGTACATGAATTCCTTTCCCCCGCACTTAATAAGAGAAATGACAGGTGGGGAGGCTCGCTTGAAAACATGCTCAGGTTCCCACAGGAGATCATCAAAAGAGTAAGAGAGGAAGTGTCAATACCTGTAGGAATCAGGCTCAGTCTTTATGAGGATGACCAGGACGGCTATCCGCCTGAACATGGCCTTAAGATTGCGGAATCTTTGAAAACCGTTGATTATATCCATTTCTCTGCTGGGAGAAATGCTCCTCCAGGTTCGTCAGCGCCATTCTATTATCCTAATGCACATATACTCAAAAGGCTGACCAGGAAACCTTCAGTCAAAACCATGATTGTGGGTTCCATAACGGACAAGGAAACGGTTGAAAATGTTCTGGAAACTGTTGATATGGTATCCATAGGAAGAGAATCTCTGGCAGATTCTTTCTTTCCTGAGAAGATACGAAAAGGGATTATGCCAAGGCCCTGTATCAGGTGCAACCAGGCATGCAGGAATTTTGCACACGGACAGGTGAGATGCACGGTAAATTACGAGACTGGGAGAGAGACCGTTTTCCAGATTCAGGAACTTCATGGAGATGTGAAGATTGCAGGTGCAGGTGTTGCAGGCATGGAGGCTGCCATATATCTCGCAAGATGTGGAATGCATGTAACTGTTTTTGAGAAATCTGGAAATATTGGAGGACAGATCAATGATATATACGAAACAAACCAGAAGAATGAATTTTCCAAACTGGTATCCTTCTACAGGGCTGAGGCAGCCAGACTCGGTATAGAACTGAAGTTAAACCATGAGGTGTCGGAGAAAGATGTGGATATCTGGCTTGCAGAGGGCCACAGGTATCCCGAAATCATAGAGAAGGATGAAATGTGCGTGGATTCAAACATTTATGCGCATCTGGATGAATGCCTCAGGCTTGCAGGTAGAAGGAAAATTGTCATGACCGAGAGATCCCTCAGCTCACTTGACAGAAGCAGGCAGAATGTGTTCAGGAAGATTGCACAGGACAGTGGGATAACCTTTGTGAAGGAACCAGATGACAGGTTCTCTGTGAGTATCATTGAAAAAAAGCAGAATGATCTCGGAACTGCAGTCAGGAAAGGTGTTAGCGAAGCAATGAGGTTTGCGTCTGAACTCAGATGGTGAACCTTCCATCATCCTTTTCATGAAACTACAAATTGTGACTTCCTCTCCCAGCTTTCGCAAGGAGCTTTCCACTTCAAAGGTTGCTGGCGGAATCTCCATTGGCTTGAATTCCCCTCGGCCCGAAAATACTCTGTGCCTCATGCTAAGCCATATGACTTTACGGATGCAGGCACGCATGAAGCAATATGCAATCCGACCTATTTCACTTCTGTCTGCCAGCAGACATCGTAATATCCTTAGAAAGATGATAAGCTTTTCGCTCGCTTTCATCCCCCATCTTGCGAAGGGGGAATTCCCGCTCGTAAATATTAAAAAAATTATTTAACGCAAGCATGCATGACACTGCAAATGGGAAGAAAGATCTATGTGGAGTCCTATGGATGCAGCCTTCAGAAAGGAGAGACAGGACTCTATGTAAACGGCATGATGGAAAAGGACGATATCATAGTCCACAGTCCTGAGGAAGCTGATGTCAGGGTCATCGGTACATGTGCAGTAATCAGGAAAACAGAAAACCACATGCTGGAGAGAATTGGTGCGCTTTCAGATTCGGGGGCCACCAGGGTCATAGGATGCCTTCCTCCGGTCTCCATGAATTCCATATCCATGAAGAATGTTGAAATGATGTCTCCCCTTGAATTCAGGGGCCTCTACAAGGGCACACTGGATGATGTTGAAATTAGAGAAACATCCATTCTTGATGGTATACCTATAAACCAGGGATGCACTGGTTCTTGCAACTACTGCATCTCAAGGGTTGCAAGGGGAAAACTTCTCTCCAGGAATGCAGACAAGATCTGCGGGCAGGTCAGGATGCAGATTGAGAGGGGTGTGAGGGAAGTCAGGATCAGTTCTCTGGATACTGCAGCTTACGGCAAGGATACAGGAGTCCGGCTTCCTGAACTGATTGACAGAATCTGCAGCATCCCTTATGATTTCAGGCTCAGGGTCGGGATGATGGAACCCCGGAACACTGCAGAAATTCTGGAAAAATTGATGGAATCCTATGGAAACAAAAAGGTGTACAGATTCCTTCACATACCTGTGCAGAGTGGCGATGACAGGATACTGGAATCCATGAACAGGGAATATAATGCTGAAGTTTATTATTCGATTGTGAGGAGATTCCGGGAAACATTTCCAGATTCTGTCCTTTCAACGGATATAATATCAGGGTACCCGGATGATGATGAAGAATCCTTCCAGAATACCATGAAACTGCTTGAAACCTCAGAACCGGACATAGTGAATATAACCAGATTTTCCCCAAGGCAATACACAAAGGATTTTTCAAGGGACCCACCACCTTCAAACTACGTCAAGAGATGGTCGCAGGAATATACAAGAATACACCATGAGATACTTGAGAAGAAGCTCAATGAACAGATCGGGAAGAAAAGGAATGTAATGGTCACCGAGATGGGAAGGAACGGTTCATCAGTATGCAGGGATGACTCCTACAGGCCCATAGTTGTCAAAGATAAACTGGACCTTTACAGCAGGCATGATGTGGAAATCGTTGAAGCGTCAGGAACCTACCTTATAGGTAAAATTAACAGTGCCCATGTTTAGTTGCTGTCTGCTGCACCCCGAAGGGTTGTAACCTGCTTATAGCCATCCATCATTAACAAAGAGAGCGGAATATTGATCCTTTGGGAACTCACTTTATGAGCTTGAGTTCCTTCAGTTTTGCATACACCTCTGACGAGTGGCCCTTAGGGGAAACTTTCTCGAACACATGAACAATATTTCCATCCGGATCTGCAATGAATGTTGTTCTCCTTGCACTGTTACCGTTCAGGACACCAAAAGATTCACTTATTTTCTTTTCCCTGTCAACGATCAGGGGAAAATTCAGTCCATATTTCTGATGGAACTTTTTGTGGGAAGCTTCTGAGTCAACGCTCACTCCATACACACCAACTCCGAGCCCTGAAAAATCCCCCATTGAATCTCTGAACTCACAGGCTTCCACGGTACAACCAGGTGTGTCATCCCTTGGATAGAAATATATCACAGAGGGCATCCCCATGATACTTGAGCTTGATACTCCCCTTCCCTCCTGATCTATTGAACTAAACTCTGGAATTTTCTGACCTGCTTTAAGTATTTCTGTCATGATATTAGATATTGTAATATTGATTTAATATTTTCTTAAAAAAATTCTCACTTAGTGATCTTTAAATGAAATCAGGCATCGCATGGATTCGTTCCGTAAGTGAGGATCATTGTGGCTGCAACACCATTTTGCATATTATCCAGAACCTGCTTTGATTCTGATGCCTTGCCAACAGCTATGAATTTCCCTGAACTGTCCTTTATGTAGACAAACTGCCCTGAAACCACGTCTTCAGAAATGAATGATACCCCTTTGATGAAAAGTTTTGCACCCTTGAGGACGTGAATGGCTGCCCCGTCATCAACCTCCATCGTTCTTGTTTTTGGCTTGACTGCATTGAGCAGCTCAATAGATGGTATGAGCTCTTCCTTCTCCACGCTTATAATTACGCTCCCTATAAAGAAGCATCTCCTGTCCTTCTTCTCATCCACCTCTATCTTCGATGTGCCCATGAAATCTGCCCACAGACCATAATCCCTCATTCTTGCCTCGAAGAATTTCATATCTCTTTTTGATAAGACATGCCTTGCCATATTTCACCTTATGAATTTTTTAAGCTCGTTGAATGCTTCCCTTGCCTCAGTGCTATCCGCCTTGACCATTTTCTCAATGTATGGAAGAATCTTCGTGCCTTTCACCTTTGCATCATCAGGTATTTTCCAAGCCTTGTTTGCATGATTTCCGGACAGGAGATCAAACGCATATTCCACTGATAATGTATCATTGTCTCTTGTACTGATGTCTGTTATGACTTCCTTTCCCATTCTCATGTTCACTGCTGATTTGGCGGCAAAGGAGGAAGCCTCAGACCATGGAACAAACCCAAAGGATTTTTCAATTCCAGATATTTCTCTGGTTTCCCTTATCCTGTCTATTATTTCCACAGGATTGCCCTTCAGGGAGAGTATTTCTGCATCTCCCATATCCGGAAAGAGTACATGGAGAAAGTCCCTGCCTCTGTCATGCCATATGGATTCCAGAAGTTTTCTTCTGCTTCCGTCCTGGAGGTATATGCCCTTTCGATCATTCATGACACGGAGAAGGGCCACTCTCTCTTCCTGCGGCATATCTATTTCCCCTGCGAACTGTTCCAGATTCTGGAACTGCCTACTGCCAATGATGAAACTACCTGCATCAATGGCAGAGGAAAGACGCTTCCTGTAGATTGTGTCTATGAACTGCGAATCTGTTAGTCCCCCGGACAGATATGAGCCAAATATTTCCCTCTCCTGCCGTGAGGCAGAATTTCCCAGGGATTCGCATCTGAAAGTGAATATGTTCTCATGGGACTGAAAAAGCATGTGCTTCATGATCCTGGATGGTGTATTGAAATGGGAAGAACTCCCAATTCGAACAGCTTCCATTCCGAACAAGAAAAGGGATATTTCGATCTCTCCGCTTCCGGTTCTGTGAACCCCGTCTTCATCTAAAGTGAATTCCGTATGTTCTCTCCTGAGAGCCTCCCCAATGAATTCCCTTCCAGGTGGGGTGTTCCTGCAAGTTCCCATATAGTACTGACCTGCGGAATACAGCACTAGTTTACCTGAGAGAACGTCCTTGGAGAATGCAAGCATCCTGAATACATCGTTGCTACTGTTCTGTATTCCTGCTAGCACATACTGATCTGTATCCCCTTTCTTGAAAAACGTTGCGGTTCCATGTGGCGTTTTTATGATTGCAGAAAAACTCAGTTCAGAATCGCTTATAGCTCTCCTGGTTTCTGCGATGCCCCTGAGGAATTCATCCTTTGATTTTGAAAATTTTTCAATGTCCTTTCCGCCTGAGAGTTTCTTCCTGTATCCATCAAGAGGGCAGAACATGGATTTATCAAGGCAATCTGGAACAAGAGAAACTGGATTTCCTAAAATTTTTTCTATTTCCAGTATTCTTGTTCTGTTGCTCTCCTTTGATTCTCTCTTTGCTTTCATCAGGGTTTTCCTGAGTCAAGTATCCTTATATCCTCCGCATTGACCTTTACGGGTATAAGCATAGCAGACTCTACAAACTGCACTGTGACTTCTTCCCTTTCTTGGTCTATGGCCATAACTCTGGCCTTTTCCCCTCTAAAGGGGCCCTTTATCAATTCAACAAATGCCCCTATGTTTATTCCCGTGACTGAAGGTTTCTGTTCGAAGTATTTCTCGAGTTCCTTTGGGTTCACAAATCCTTTTTCAGGATCGATGATTCCCTTGAAATCCCTCATTTTCTTTGCGATGAGCGGTATCCTGTCCGGATGGATCACTTCCAGGTAAAAGTATCCCTTAAGTTCGTATGGTGACAGAACTGAAATGATCTCCTTCTGTGCATTTGGATTCGTCTCCATCCTCTCCTCGTAATCTCTCCTGTCAGCGTTTATGAGATTCTGTGCAACCTCAAATTCCTTTCCCACGTTTACCCTTGCAACCACTATAACTGAAGTGATCTCCACACTTGTCTTGAATTCCTTCTTTTCTATACCATCATCTGAGGATACGGTAATGAGAAGGCTGATCCTGTCCCCTGAATATGCACCTCTGGGGGCCTCTAGAATTATCTGGAATTCCCTGTTGAGATTTCCTTCTATTTCAAGTTTTTTCTCAGCACTGTTCTCGCTTGAAGGACTTAGGAGTATGGGTTGTGACTCACTTGCAACGTTCTTCCTGTTCACTGATCCAAAGTACATGAATTCCCATGAAAGATCTGGATCCTGCTGCCTGAATTCTGCCTTCATTCTTACATGAAAGGATCTCTTTTCACTGCTCTTGTTTGATATAACAATATCATACTGCATCCTCTGTCCACAATATGCCTTTTCTCCACTGGATGAAAACTGCACCCACTCAAAATCCTGTTGAGCTGTCATAAAAATCACTTAAAGATATCCACTCATTATATAGTATATAGCGAATCCAAGAGCGCCAAGAAGTATGATGCCCACTCCCGTTATGGCAAGCACTTTGATGTATTCCTCCTGGTTTGGTCTCTTTGCCATCTTGATTATTCTGGAATATTTCCCTTTTCCTATGTTTGAAAACCTTTTTTCCACCTTTTTCTGGATTTCAACCATATCTTCTTCTAATGCCATGCTTACACTACCCTTACTTAAATGTAACTTTCCTAAAATAGTTTATGAAATTAGTTTTTGTTTCTCTGTTCATAATAACCGTCTCAAAACTCTTCTTCCTTTTACGCAACCTGCTTCGATTAGATTTTTTCTTAAGAACTGGGCTGTTATGCTGCTACCCATAGAATTAATATAATACCGTAATTTATACTTCTTAATAATGGTGTTTTTATGAAAATAAAGAATTCTCATCACACTGGAATTAAAGGTGGCTCTTGTTGAATAAGCATGAACCCAGAATGAGATGGAATCCTGGAACAGGATTTACCTATGCAGGAGGAATTGCAATACTCTCAATAACGGCTGCATCAGCTATGTTTCCTGGTTACAGTTCCAGGTATGATGCCATAAGTGATCTTGGAGGTGCAGGCGCAACAACAGAAGCATTCTGGAATGCCTGCGTGATAATTGTGGGAATTCTCTGGATCTGGAGTTCATACTTGTTTTTCCGCATTGAGAAGAGAAAATTCAGTTCAAAATTTTTCTATCTTGCAGGAATTGGATTCATTTTAGTGGGAACTTCTCCATGGAATGTCTATCCCTTCACACATTATCTCGGAGCACAGTTCATTTTCATTTTTGGTGTGCTAAGTTGCCTTACAGCTTCCAGAATTGCTATAGGCACAATATCCAGATTATCGGCGATTGCGGGGCTTGCTTCGTTTGGTTCATACCTGTCTGGATATCTCGGCATGTATAATATCCTGGGCTCCGGAGGGCTTGAAAGAATGATATATTATCCAATACTTCTTTGGATCATAGCTTTCGGTGGCTACATTTCACATAGGTACCAAGATGGTAATAATTTAAATGGAATTTTACAGAGCCAAAATTAACATTGCCATAGCAATTTTTCTGAATAACATAAAAACTTTTTCAATATAAAATAGAATAAAAACGCAAAAGCCTGATTGAGAATATGATGATTTCGCTTCAATTTTGTTTAGGAGGTGATCCATCCGCAGGTTCCCCTACGGATACCTTGTTATGACTTAACCCTCCTCACTGACATCAGATTCGAATTTACCCAGAAGAGCAAAACCTCATCCAACACCAGCTCGGATGGTTTGACAGGCGGTGTGTGCAAGGAGCAGGGGCATATTCACCGCGGGATGTTGACCCGCGATTACTACGGAATCCAGATTCATGAGGGCGAGTTACAGCCCTC
>JAKAWU010000059.1 GCA_021816965.1 Thermoplasmata archaeon
GGAATCTATTGGCCCGCTAACAATTCTCTCTTCAAGTGGAAACTCTCCTGATTTTGCGAGTATGGAAACGACAGTGTCCGGGTCTATATGGTGCTTTTCCATAATCTCCTTGATCTGTCCTGATCCTTCCCTGCCGCTTATAATGTCTATTGAGACACTTTCATGTGAAATACCGTATTTCTCCTTGAAAAAACTCTCAAAAGAATGACTGAATGGAAAATGTCCTATGTCATGCAAAAGGGCTGCAGCCTTCAATTCACTCATGTGTTTTGAATTGAGCTTTTCCCCCATTTTTTCAGCTATGTACATGGTTCCAAGAGAATGCTGGAATCTTGTGTGTGTGGCTCCGGGAAAAACCATATGGCACAAGCCAAGTTGGGCAATCCAGTGAAGCCTCTGAAATTCCTTTGTATCAATTATCTGGAGAAATTCAGGTTTGACTTCTATTGGTCCCCAGATTGGGTCCTGTATTATCTTAAACATGTTGATTCTCAGTACCGAACGCACCTGGTTCGGGCCTGACGTCCTGTGAAGTTTGTCCTTCAATTCTCTCGACCCCGCTCTCCAGAAGCACCGCAAGTTCTGATTACCGTTGCTCCCTTCCGGACCTGGCGGATTTTCAGATAGACATATGACCATGATTCCTTTGATTCATGATCACATGACCTCCGATCTACTGGTGCGAAATTTCATCGGGCATTGAAAGCTTCACAGAGGCCAGGTTTACCTAGCCAGGAAGTCATCCCCACGTATAGACTTTGGGTCACAGAGGGCGCCTACCCCTCCAATCAAGTTCGGTAGACCTTTATCAATAACACTTTAATATTTTTTCTATTCGAATCGATTGATCTGTTTTGTATCACACAAATTTGAAATATTACCTATAGTAATTATTCTTTATGGAAAAAAACGTCGGCAGGTTGATTGATTATATTTATATACAAGCTATTTCATACATAGTACGGGTAAGATGAGAATAGAAATAGGCGAAAGAAAAACCCTGGAATTTAAAAGAGAAGAATTCAAAGGAGCTGATACACTTTTACCTGTTACAGTCTATGACAACACACTGGTTAGCATTGAATTACTTGAAATCAACAAGAGCATGGAAAAGGCATTGAAAAAAATCATTGAATTTTCAGACAGAGAGAACACGTTTGTGACAATTCAGAGAACAACATTGAAAACCTATTTGGTTTATCCAGGAGCTGCAGTGGTTGAAAAGGTTGGAAAAAGCCTTTCTGTATAGGCTTTTAGAATTTCTTTTTTGTTTCCCTGCTTCCAACAAAATCCTGAATTAATTTTGCAGCCAGCATTGCTGTGTTCCCATTGTCAAAATCCGGCGTGAATTCCAGTATATCAAAACCATATGTATTCTTTGCTGTTTTTCTGATGAGAAATCTCACATCAGTGTCCTTCAGCCCATAGGGTTCGGGCGTTCCAACACCAGGAGCAAAGGCAGGATCTATCCCATCCATATCAATTGAAAAATAAAGTCTGTCATGTAATTTTTGTTCAATGGATGAATATGTACTTTCTATTCCATATCTGTGTATATCCTCAGATCTCAGGAAAGTCACATTTTTGTATTCCGGGTCTTGATATTCTTCAATAGAAGTGGATCTTGTTCCGAATGAAAAAATCTTTCCGTGCCCAAGAACTTCAAGAGATCTTCTTGTGGCGCAGGCGTGATTATTCCTGTTGCCCATGTAATCATTCCTGAAATCCGAATGAGCATCAATTATAATCATCCCATAGTCATGGTAATTCCTTATGGAACCTCCTGTTATGGAGTGCTCTCCACCTATCATTATAGGTATCTTTCCATCCTTTCTTATTATTGAAACAACATTTTCCACTGTATCTACAGTCTCATCCGGACTCTCAGTAACATAAAGATCGCCGATGTCACACATTCCAACCTTTGTAAAATCAATCTCATAAGCCACGTCGAATGATTCAAGGTTGTCATATGCCCTCCTTACTTCAAGGGGGCCCCTTGAAGAACCTCTCCTGAAAGAAGATGTATAGTCAAATGGGACACCGAATACCACATATTTCGAGTCTTCATAATCATAAACTGCGTCAGCCAATTTCCTGTGTGAAGCGTATGCTGACAGTTCTATTCCATGATCTTTCTGACTCCCATTGCTTCCCAATAGGATACCTCCGTTCCAGCATTAACTTTTCCAATTTGAGATTCATCTATTGTCAGAATGAACGTTTCGTATGTTTCTGTGTCCATCAACTGTGCTTCCTTGTTATTAACGCTAAGAACCTGGGCATTTTTCTTTTCTATAATTGGAACCTTCACTTTGTGCTTCACTGGATAAACAACGCTTCGTTTCTGTCCGTCGAATATACCTATAGCTACGATTCTTCCCTTGGCCTCACCATGCTTCCCGGGCTTGGACATGTTAATTTCCATGATCTTGCATGGAGCATCATCAATGAGCATGTATCTTCCTACTTTTAATTCCCTAACTTCAGCTTCCTGCCAACTCATAATACCACTGCCATATATTTTATGATAATATATTTTTTTATTTTTTTCTGTCCTCGCATCCGTGAATGATATATAATCCGTTCGAATATAGGTCAAATGTATTGAATGAAGATCAATAAAACATGTTTAGTTGCCCTCATAACCCTGTTTTTGATGGTTCCGCTATTACTCTTTATTTTTATATATGATATTTCAACATACTCTATTCCCACATCAGAATTTAACAGATTTTACGTTTACAGTCTGACCTATGCATTAATTGGATCTTTAGCTGCTATTGTCCTGTCATTTTCTATGAGAAAACTGAAGAAAAGTTCATTGCCTTATGGATTGGCCCTCATAAATGGAGTACTCTGGTCAGTAGATGGAATTTTACAGTTGCAGCCTCAGATGCCATATGGATTCCTAACCTTTGTTATTTATCCAGTCATATCAGGAGTTCAATACAATTCGCTTTATAATTTCCTCATGATTGGATACAATCTGTGGATCATTCACCCTTATCAGTTCAATGCCCTCAGTGGGGCACTTCAGCTCTTTCTTGGTATATCCTTTATTTTCAACAGATCAGAAAAAGGCCTGAAGATCATTGCATATTTTACAATTGCTTGGAGTCTGATCATATGGATATTTGGAGAAGCTTTTGGGGGATTGTTCAGTGGGGTTCCAACCTATCTTACAGGATTCCCCGGTTCAGCTTTCATATATATCTTAATAGCTGTTCCTTTCATTTCCTTGTATTTCAATTTAAAAGAGAACCTAATCAGATATTTCTCATACTCAATGATCGTTTTCTTCTCAATATCTGCAATATTTCAGTCTATTCCTGGAAACGGCTACTGGCACAATGGGGCCTATGCAAATATTGTATATTCCAATATATTTAATCAAGGCGAACCCTATGTTCTTTATGAATTTCTCAACCATGTCTGGCCAGCATTCATTTTATTTAATTATTACCTTAATATTATATTTATTATTATTCCTCTGGCCCTTATTATTTTATTGCTAAGTAAAAGAAGGATTTCCTTTTTATTTTCTGCAGGATACATTCTACCTCTTTGGATCATATTCCAGAATATGGGTATTTACGTGAACCCATCAACTGATCCTAACAGTGGTTTACCCCTTGTTTTGCTTTTTCTGTTCCTGTATTTTTACTCTAATGAGGCAACTATAGACACAAGTTCGTTAAAAGGTCGAATAGAAAATAAAATATCCTGAGAATTGCTTACCGTTTTAAGGGTCTGTGGGGTAGCCTGGTATCCTTCCAGCTTCGGGAGTTGGAGACTCCGGTCCAAATCCGGGCAGACCCATGAATGTTCATAAGCGAACACCTTTTATTTTCCCTTTCATGTTAACAACAACGATGGCAAAATCAACCTGTTAAGATCTTCGTCGAACATCTTTCTCTCTGGGGATACATTTCCACCTTTACCATGGAATTGTAACAACTATAAATATAATAATGTTAAAAACCAACTATAAATAAATTAATTGTATTGTTTACAGAAATGTGATGATTTTGAATTACTTTTGGCTGAACACAAAGCAAAATGGTTGAAAGGCCTTATGTTTAAGGTCACCCTTATATCTTGCTGATTTGCCTTTATATAATTCTGTTGTGCATTCATCTTTAATTGACAATTCAACGTCTTCATACATTTCTTCAATATATTTTTCTATCTTATCCTCAGCCTTTTTCTTACCATTCTCGTCATCTTCACGATTGAGGTAAAAGGCGAAGTATCCATACAATTTATAGTCATAACTATTTGCTTGGTTCATTACAGCCCTGATTCTTTCGATGTCAGATTTATAGTCTTTCTTTGAACGAATTCCTTTTTTGAGTTCTATGAACCCCCAGAGATCAACTCCGTTTTTCCATAAGGCTATATCAAATCTACCATTCTCTCTTGTTCCTTTTGCAAGATGACCGGGTTTGTTTTTTCCATTATTCTTCTTCTCTTGTATATCAGACAAAGCACTCTTTACATTCCATTCCATCCCGGGAAACAGAAAATCATAGTTATTCATAATGCTTTTAAAGCAATTTACAGTTAAGAAATACTCTGGAGCATCCGTGAGAGATACCTCATTTGTCCTATCATACTCTGTCCTAGAATTGCTTATTGCTTCTGTGATAGTTTCGGCTAACTTAGTTGGAGAAAAACTTTTTGCCATAAATTTTACATGAACACAACGTCTTAAACTTATTTTCCGCACTTTTCAAAATCAATTTCTCTGAATTTCCATGACACGTTCTATTGCCCGTCCGTAGTGTGATCTTTCTCCTTCAATGCCTTGATATCCTCCTCCGTCAGAACTATGGTTCTGACATGGATCTCCTCCACCTTGCCTCTGACGTAGTCCCTCACCTTTTCCAGGTCCGATGATCTGATGATTATGACACTCTTTGCGATCTTCCTGTGCGGTATGTTGTCAAGCAATCCATGCCTGTGATACCTGTACTTTCCCTTCCTTGAACTGGTTTCATGCCCGTAGAAATAATGACAGAATTCATTCTTCTCCGTGGGATTCATGTCCTTCTTCAGGCTGAAGACAATGATCGAACCATCCATTCTGCCTATACATAGGCATGAACTATTTAAACCTGTCCGTCATTCTCACTTTGGGACAATATTATTAGTGGGTCTCCCTTAGAATGTTTTCATCATCCTCCGTTAACTTCACTTCCCTCACGTGTAGCGTTAGAGAATACTGCCCGAGGAAATCAAGTACCATTTGTACATCCTCGTTCCTGAGTATTATGACTCCTCTAAGCAGTTTTCTGTGAGGTATGCCCTCAAGAAAACCATGCCTGTGGTACACGTATTTTCCCTTCCATGATGTTGAATCCTGTCCATAGAATTTCTGCATGAACTTGTTTATAGTTCCATGGTCGGTCCCTTCGGGAAAATGAAAAAGGATCATTGTTCCGTTCATTATGTGGAATAGTCCACATAACTATTTAAACCTGTTTGTCATATATATTCATGGCCATGAAGACTGCCGAAGACCTGAGGAATCTCGTGAAGTCTGTGAGAGACAAAACCTTTCCCTATGAGAAAAGGGAGGAAAAGAACA